>CAMMBX010000030.1 GCA_946494345.1 uncultured Mycoplasmatota bacterium
TTTCTTTAATTGGTGAACCAGCATTATCAACTAAGTCTTTAGACTCTTTTAATCCTAGTCCTGTAATTTCACGAACTACTTTGATAACTGCAACTTTAGCAGCTCCAGCATCAGTAATTGATACTGTAACTGTAGATGGAGCAGCATCTTCTGCAGCAGTGTTTCCTGGAGCAGCAACTGCAACTGCTGATGGATCTACACCGAACTCTTCTTTCATTGCATCTACTAATTCTTTAATTTCTAAAAGATTCATTTCTTTTAATGAGCTAATAAATTCTTCTTTTGTTAATTTTGCCATTTTATTTTCCTCCTTATAATTAATTTTCTTCTTTTTCTTTTTGTTCACTATATAAATTTAAGCAAATAGATAGGTCGCGAACAAGTCCTATCATACCACCTGCAAGCATAGTAAGTAAGCCTTCTCTTGATGGAATCTTTGCATATTCAGCAAGTTTTGCCTCATCAGCAATTTCACCATCAACATAACCAATCTTTAAAGTTAATGCTTCATGATCTTTAGCAAAATCTGATAATACTTTGATTGGAGCTATTTGATCTGTACTATAAGCAAATGCACTTGGTCCTTCTAAAGCAGAAGTTACATCGATATCTAAATCTTTAAAAGCTCTAGCCATTAAAGTATTTTTATATACTTTATAAGCAGCTCCGGCATCTCTTAGGGCACGTCTTAGCTCTTTAATCTCAGCATCTGTTAGACCACGATAATCAAATAATACGAAAGTAGCATTATTATTAACATTATCTTTAATTTCATCAATAACTTCTTGCTTCTTTGCTAAGATTTTTTGATTAGCCATAATTTCCCTCCTATTTTTTAGTCAGTTTATAGCACCGTATAATAATTTAAAAGTCCTTGAGACTACCCCCAAGAACTTTTATTTATAAAAATTAGTCCTCGGTAGGATTTACGTTTTTACCTACTGTCTTGGGTACTTGTTAACTGATTTCTTTCTTATTATATTCTATAATCTTCTATTTGTCAAAAGAATTAATTTGAATCTTAATTCCAGGACCCATAGTAGATGAAATAGATATATTTTTAATATAGTCTCCTTTTACTGTAGCAGGTTTAATTTTAATAATTTGACTAACTACAGCATTTAGGTTTGCTAATAGGTCTTCTTCAGAAAATGATACTTTACCAATGATAGTATGAATATTACCAAAACTATCTGTACGGTATTCAACACGTCCTGCTTTAGCATCTGTTACAGCTTTTGCAACATCTGTTGTTACAGTTCCAGTTTTAGGATTAGGCATTAATCCTTTAGGTCCTAAAACACGTCCTAACTTACCAAGTAAAGGCATCATATCTGGAGTTGCAATCATAGTATCAAACTCAAACCAATTTTCATTAGCGATTTTATCTAAGTAATCTTGATCACCAACATAGTCAGCACCAGCATCTTTAGCAGCTTTAGCATTATCACCTTTAGCAATTACTAAAACACGGTTTGTTTTACCTGTTCCTTTAGGTAGAACGATAGCACCACGTAATTGTTGGTCTGCTTTTTTAGTATCAAGATTTAAGTTCATTGCAACTTCTACTGAAGAATCAAATTTAGTAATACTAGTTTCTTTAACTAATTTTACAGCTTCTTCTTTAGTATATAGTTTATTCTTTTCTACTTTAGTAGCAGCTTCACTATATTTTCTACTTCTTCTTTTCATTATTTTTCCTCCTTATGTGGTTATTCGGGTAAGCAATTAGTGTTACATCCTCCCACATAGGTATAACCTATATGTTTAGTTTTTAATCTTCTTTCTTTTCTTCTACGGCAACACCCATGTTTTTAGCTGTTCCAATTACTGTCTTCTTGGCAGCTTCTAAATCATAGCAGTTTAAATCTGGTAGTTTAGTTTCAGCTATTTCTGTTACTTGAGCGTCTGTAAGTGTTGCAACTGTTTCATTCTTTCCTTTAGTTGAACCTTTGTTGATTTTTGCATACTTCTTAATTAAGAATGGAACTGGTGGAGTCTTAATTACAAAGTCAAAGCTTCTATCATCATAAATAGAAATTTCAACTGGTAAAATATCTCCCATCTTATCTTTTGTTGCATCGTTATATTTAGTACAAAATTCCTGTAAATTAATTCCAGCAGGTCCTAGAACTGTTCCAACTGGTGGAGCAGGTGTTGCTTTTCCTGCAGGAATTTGTAACTTTATTTTCTTTACAACTTCTTTCTTTGCCACGAAAAACACATCCTTTCTTACTCGTTTTCGCGAGTGGTTATAGTAGCTTTTCAATATCAAGAATGTTAAATCTCAATATTTTGCATTTAATGCACTTTTTGCTTCCCACTAATATTAATCTATATCAAATTAATATAGCCCCTAAATAATAGCATAATTTTTCTTGTTTGACAAGACTAAACTAAGCTTTTTCTATTTGTGTTAATTCAACTTCAACTTGAGTTTCTTGTCCAAATAAGTCTACATTAAGAACAATTTTTTCATTAGCACTATCAACTTCTTCGATAACTCCATACATTCCTGTAAATGGTCCACCAATGATTTTAACTTTAGTTCCTTTTTGTAATTCTTTATCAATATCAATTCTGCTAATACCCATGTTCTTTAAGATATGGTCTACTTCACTAGGTTGTAATGGAGTAGGTTTAGCACCTTTACCACTTGATCCAATAAATCCTGTAACACCTGGAGTATTACGAACAATATACCAAGCTTCATCTGTCATAATCATTTCAACTAAGATATATCCTGGGAATAGTTTCTTTACTTTAGTCTTTTTTACTCCATCTTTAATCTCAGTTTCTTCTTGTTCTGGAACAATTACTCTAAATATATAATCTTGCATATTCATAGATTCAGCACGCATTAAAAGTTTTTCTTGAACTTTCTTTTCATGTCCTGAATAAGTATTAACGACATACCATTGTTTTTCCATAACCATTTCCTTTCTAATTACCTAATGAATGTAGTGCTGCTAATATTATGTCTATTATATAGAAAAATACTGAACAGCTTACAATAAATATTATTGTTGCAATTGAATATTTGACCATATCCTTTTTTGATGGCCATTTTACTCTTTTAAATTCTGTTTTAACACCACTAAAAAAGTTACCTATTTTAGTAAATACATTTACCTTTTCTTTCTTTTTTCCTTTAGAAGAAGTCTTTTTAGTTTCTTTCTTAGATACTTCTTTTAAAGAGTCTTTTTTCATTTCTTTAGTTTCTTCTTTTTTCTTTGCCATATACACATCTTCCTTTGTATTTTTTTCTAAAAGAAAAACACTTCTCAGTGCTTAAGGTTAAATTACCACAAAGTGTGGCTATAGTCAAGTATTTTTCTAAAATTATTTTAGTCTTCTATCATTGAATGATAAATTTTTATTTTATTATTATGGCAATTATCTTTAATATAAATTTTCATTGGTGAAAAACCTAGCTTTAGGTCATAACAACTATCGGGTCCATTATCTTTATCTTTAGTATTATAAATCTTACTTTTTTCAATATCACAAGGAGCTGTATATCTTTTTATAATATCTATACTAGTTAATCCTAAACTTTCAAAGTCATATTCAATCATTTTATTAATATATAAAGATAGTAGATATAGTCTTTCTTTTTTTGTAAATTGGGGTTTGGTTATTGCAAGAGTTTGAGTAGTAAAATTACCATAATCATTCTTCTCTTCTTGTTTTAGTAACTTTGCTTGATACTTAGTAAGTGATAACTTTAAAACGGTTTCACTAGTTCTATTAAAGAAGCTTGTTAATCTTTCTTTTGTATACTCATCTAGATCAAAATTATTATTAATTTGTTCTTGACAAATTGGAATAACTCTATCTAACATATCTTTAGCATTCATTTTAGCTTGTTCTATTTTATCCACAGTTATATCTCTTCCTTTCTAATAAAATTGCACCATATATTTATTAATAAATGTTTTAAATATTACTTTTTCCACAAATATTGTTTATAACTACTAAGTTGGATACAAATATTGTGGAAAACTTTTTTATACTATATATCCTTTTTTTATTCTGTATTTTAATTCTTTTTGATGTTTTTCATCTTCTGCTTCTTTTTTCTTATATTGTATATATCTTTTTCGTAGTTCTGGCATTTGTGATGGAGAAAGGGGAATTCTATAGTCTATATCTTTTAAAACGGCAAATTTTCTAGTACATATTTTGTCATCTTGTTCCCATGGTTTAAAAATCACTTTAGCATCTTTAGCTGCCATATGACGATATAATAATTTTTCGCTTCTTTCATCAATTCCATAATAGTTTAACACTTCTAAATCATCAAAGTGTTGTTGGATTAGATGTAAACTTTCTTTTACTAATTCATTTCTATTTTGTCTTTGATAAAAGGAAACAAGATAGTATATTAAATTACAATTTACTAGAACCCATTCATCATCTAGTTTACTTAACTCTTGATAGTTTAAATCATTTTTTAATAATTTTTCAAATCTTTTGCTTTGCATATAAATTCCTCCATTCTTATATTTAGCCAATAAATCTTATTTATTCACTTTTCATTTCAAACAAAGCATTTCTTAATTCCATAGCACGTTCAAAATCGAGATTTTTAGCTGCTTCTTTCATTTCTTGTTCAATTCGCTCTATTTCTAACATCTTTTCTTGTTTAGTTAATTTCTTCTTAGATTTAGTAGAGTCTTTTGTATCGACATTACTAATAACTTCTCTTATTTCTTTTTCAATTGTTTTAGGAACAATACCATGTTCTTTATTATAAGCTTCCTGTATTTCCCGACGACGTTTTGTCTCTTTAATGGCTTTATCCATAGAGTCCGTTATATTATCTGCATACATAATAACATGGCCATTAGCATTTCTAGCACAACGTCCTATTGTCTGGATAAGACTTCTTTCACTTCTTAAGAATCCTTCTTTGTCTGCATCTAATATAGCGATTAGGGATACTTCAGGAATATCTATACCTTCACGAAGTAGATTTATTCCAACAACAACATCATAGATACCACATCTTAAGTCATGAATAATTTGCAAACGTTCTAGAGTTTTAATTTCTGTATGAAGGTATGCTACTTTTATATCTAAGTCTTTTAAGTAGTTTGTTAACTCTTCACTCATTCTAATAGTTAAAGTTGTAATTAAGACTCTTTCATTCTTCTTAATACGGTCATTTATCTCTCCTACTAAGTCATCTATTTGTCCTTCTGTCTTTCTAACTTCAATAGTTGGGTCAAGTAGTCCTGTAGGTCTAATGATTTGTTCAACATATTCTCCATGAGTTTTCTCAAGTTCATAATCACCTGGTGTTGCAGATACATAGATGGCTTGTTTTATTTTCTTTTCAAACTCATCGAACTTTAAAGGACGGTTATCAAGGGCACTAGGTAAACGAAATCCATAATCAACTAGATTTTGTTTTCTTGCTCTATCTCCATTATACATTCCTCTTACTTGAGGTAGAGTTACATGAGACTCATCTACTATTAAAAGATAATCATCACCGAAAAAGTCCATTAAAGTTGTAGGAGTTTCACCAGGCTTACGTCCTGCCATAGGAGCTGAATAGTTTTCAATACCATGACAGAAACCTGTTTCTTCTAGCATCTCTATATCATAGTTAGTTCTTTGCTCAAGACGTTCTGCTGCAAGAAGTTTATTTTGACTCTTAAGTTCTTCTAAACGTTCTGCTAGTTCTTTTTTTATCCTTTTAATCGCTTCTTTTAATTTATCATCACTAATTACAAAGTGACTGGCTGGGAAGATGCTAATATTCTTCTTATTAGAGATTACTGTTCCTGTTAAGACATCTATTTCACTAATTCTATCTATTTCACTACCAAAGAACTCTATTCTATAACCTGTTTGATTTTGATTAGTAGGAATTATTTCTAAGACATCTCCTCTTACTCTAAAAGTACCACGATGAAAGTCTAAATCATTTCTTGCATATTGCATTTCCACAAGTTTTACTAGGACTTCATTTCTTTCTATTTCTTCTCCTACTCTTAGAGTTAACATTTTATTTTTATACTCTTCTACTTCTCCAATACCATATATACAAGAGACACTTGCAACAACTATGGTATCTTTTGATGATAGTAAAGCTGACGTTGCAGCATGACGAAGTTCATCTATTTCATCATTTATAGATGAGTCTTTTTCAATATAAGTATCAGTACTTGGAACATAAGCTTCCGGTTGATAATAGTCGTAGTAAGAAACGAAATATTCCACATTATTTTCAGGGAATAACTCTTTCATTTCGCTATAAAGTTGTCCTGCTAGAGTTTTATTATGGGCAAGGATTAAGGTTGGTTTGTTAACTTCTTTAATTACATTTGCCATAGTAAAAGTTTTACCTGTTCCTGTCGCTCCTAGTAAAACTTGTTCTTTTTTACCTTCTTTTATTCCTTCAACTAATTCTTTTATAGCTTCTGGTTGATCTCCACTTGGTTTAAATTTTGATACTAATTTAAACATAGATATCACTCCTCTTACTCATTAATCAGTAACTTATTTTAACACTTATTACATTATAAAACAACCAATGATTAGTATGTAAAATAAGAACTAAATATCATAAAAAATAAACTTTTTTACTTTATCCACTACATATTATCTCATATAATTTATCAACTTCGCTTGTATCAAATTCCACCTTGTCCCAATCTTTTCCATAATATTTATAAGCTTCTAATAACATTTCTAATAATAACCAATCATTATCATAAACCATCTTTAATAATCCTGCTATATGATTAACCATATATTTGTTCAAAATTTTCATATCTTCTTCTGTTAATTTACCAGCTGAATGCATATTTTCTACAGGACCATTTCTAAATATATAATGAGTTAAGGCTATAGATATATTTTCAATATTTTCTTTTTTTAATAAGTTATCTTTAGCATTTTTTATTAACTCAGGATGTTCTTCCTTTATACTTTTATATATTATTTTATAGTAATCTTTGGAATTAAAAGTTACTTCTAGTTTATTTCTTTTATATTTAACTTTCTCCTTAGTTACATCATATAAATCAGCAATGATTCTATCAGAAATATTTTCTGCAAAAAACAGTTCCATTAATTGTTCTTTACTAATGTTATCCCATTCTAACTTCTCACCATGTTCTTTTTTATTTAATAATTCTTCATAAGTATAAATCACAATAATCAAGCCCCTTTAAAAATATTGTAATTATAATAACAAATGTAACATTATAAAGCAATAATTACGATATTTTCATGCCATTTTCTACTTTGCTATCTAAATTTAATAAAACTACGCCATTATTAGTTATAACTCCTAATACTAAAACTTCGCTTGTTACTTCTGAAATATGAATAGGATTTAGATTAACTACAGCGATTATTTGTTTACCAATTAAGTTTTCTTCTTTATATAAATCTATAATTTGTGCTGATGACTTTTTTATACCTAAGGGTCCAAAATCTATTTTCAACTTATAGGCTTGTTTTTTTGCACCCTTATTAATACTTGCATCTATTATAGTTCCTACTCTTATATCTATTTTCTTAAAATCTTCTAACGTTATCATTTTTCTCCTCTATATTAAAAGCATAGGTTAAGCCCTATGCTATAATTATCTACCACTCCACCAAACTCTTAGTCCTGATGGAAAACCAATATATTGTCTTGGATTTATTGTACTTTTTTGGTAAGTTGTCCAAGTACAACCACCTCCAGCATGCCAATCACAAGTTGTAAGTTCTAGATGTAAGTGAGCTCCAAATGAGTAACCAGTATTTCCCATTCTACCAATTACATCACTTGGATTTACAATATCTCCTACATTGACATACCAAGCAGAAAGATGGGCATAAGTTGAATATATATATCTACCATTTACATAGTGTCTTATTTTTAAAACTAAAGCTCCGTAATCATCATAATATTTTGCAAAAACTACTCCAGTAGCAATAGGATGAATTTCAATAGTTTTATTAGTATTAGATAAATCCATTCCTAAGTGTCCGGCATTCATCCACTCTTGAGTAACATAACCACTTTCCATTGGTCTATAGAACCCTGATGCTGATGGTGGCATAACATTTCCTGCTCCGCCTCCACCACTACTGCTAGAGTGACTTCTATCATATCTAATTTGGCAAGCAGAAAGATTTTCATTTTCGCCACAGCCTATACTTTCATAGTATTCTATATTTTCTTTAGCTTCTTCTAACTGTTGTTGTACACTTGGCATAGCATCTTTTATTGATGCAGTTTCAGCATTAATCTTTGCTTGTTCTGCTTCTAGTTCATCAGTTAATTTCTCAAGTTCTTCGTTCTTAGTAGCAAGTTCTTCTTTTCTTTGTTCATTTTCTTTTACTAAGGCTGTAAGTTCATCCATAATTTTGTCATTATATTCTGTTAGTTGTTCAACTATAGCCATACGATAAACCATATCAGTGACATCTGTTGCTCCAAAGATATATTCTAGATAAGCATTTTCTCCTTCACTTACTTGAAGATATTGAAACAATGATTTACTCTGTTCACTTTTTTCGGCTATTTCGTTATTAGATTCTTCTATTTCTTGTTCTAAAACGGCAGTTTCACTTTCTATTTCACTTATTTGACTTTCTATATCAGCGATATTTTGCTGTATTTCTTTTACTTCAGCATCATTAGCAGCGATTTGATTATTTTTATTTTCTAAATCCGCTGTAAAGGTTTCAACTTCTTGTCTTAATTCACCTAAAGTCTTTGCATTAGTATTAATTGGTACTAGAAACACGGCTAACAGTGTTAATAATATAACTAAATTTATTTTCTTCAAGCACATCACCTCCAATTATTCTTTTTGAATTCATATTTTATATTTTTAGATATTTTCTAACAGCAGAAGCTGAACCTATCATACCAACAATAATACCTATTACTAAGACTATGCCTGATACCATATAAATAAATGGTTCTGGTTCTATTAAAGTAATCATCTTGCTATATAAATAACCATCAAAATGATTGTATAAAGCAATATAACCAAAACAAACTATTAGAATTGGAATAATGGAACCAAATAGTCCTAAAACCATACCTTCTATTATAAATGGTGTTTTTATTGTAAAGTTGCTTGCTCCAACTAATCTCATTATAGATATTTCTCTTTTTCTTGAGAAAATTGTTAACTTAATAGTATTTATAATTAAGAAAACTGTTACTAGGATTAAAGCGATTACCATTCCATAAGAAATATTTTGGGCAGCTTCAAAAGCTTCTATTAAGTTATCAACCATGCCTTCTCCATACCGAACTGTACTAACTTTGTCAATTTTTTCAATACGTTCTGCTGTATCAGAAATCTTTTCTACATTTTTAACTTTGACTTGAAATGTATCTTTTAGAGGATTATCTTCATCATTCCAAGTACTCATTACTTCATTAAATATATCACTTTCTTTACTCATCTCTTCTTTGATAGCAGCTTTACTTTGATAGGTTAGTGACTCAACATTAGTCATTTTTTCTAGTCTCTCTCTTATATCAGTTACTTTTTCTTCTGTAGTATCTTCATCAAGAAAGACAACTATAGTTAAATCTTTCTCCATTTCCTTAGTGAAGTTTTGAACATTAAAGGTAACTATGATAGAGATTGCCACTATAATTAAGGTGATAGTAATACAAGAGATAGAAGCTAGGGAAAGACTGAAGTTTCTGAAAACACTTTTAAAGGCATCTCTAATACTTCTTCTTAGCATTCTAAAAAGTTTCATTCTTCATAGCCTCCTTTCTCAAGATGTTTAATAAGTCTACCATCTTTTAGGAGTACAACTTCTTTTTGCATTTTATTAACGATTTCTTTATCGTGAGTTGCCATAATAATAGTTGTACCACATGTTTTATTGATCTCTTCTAGGACTTTAACTATTTCCATACTACGATCAGGGTCAAGGTTACCAGTTGGTTCATCACATAAAAGTATTCTTGGTTCATTAACAATCGCTCTTGCAATGGCCACACGTTGTTGTTCTCCTCCTGATAGTTGATCTGGATAGTTATGAATTTTTCCTTTTAATCCTACTAGTTCTAAAGCTTTTAAAACTTTTTTTCTTGTTTCCTGTTTGGTTGCCCCTATCGCTTCCATAGTAAAAGCTACATTTTCATAGACAGTTAGTTTAGGAAGTAAACGATAATCTTGAAAGACAATTCCTAATTTTCTTCTTAATTTATAAACTTTAGAATTTCTAAGCTTAGCAACATTAATACCACCAACTATAATTTCTCCGCTAGTTGGTTTTTCTTCACGGTAAAGCATTTTAATAAAAGTACTTTTGCCAGAACCAGAACCACCTATTACAAAGACAAAAGAGCCCTTTTTTATATTAAGGGTTAAGTCGTAGATAGCGGTAACACCGTTTTTATATTGTTTATTTACATTTTTAACTCTAATTAAATCCATTAACATCATCCTATTCATAGATTAGTATAACATATTTCGACAAATTATGTATATAACAATTATTGGTATTTGTGTCAAATAAAAAGGAATATTATTTAATTTTTATTCCCATTTCATCAAAAATAAGTTTGGCTTCTCTTAATATTGTGCTTTTAGCAGAATATTGTTTTAAGGGCTTTACATCGGCATTTAATCGTAGAGTTATTTTTCCATCATTATATTCTTGTACTCCTTTGTAATGTACTTCTTCTACTAAATCTTCTATCTTCTCATTACAGACTTTTACAATTTTATCAAGAGCTTTTTCTACTTTTTTTAAATCTATATCGCTTGGAAAAGTGAAGTCAACAGTTGTTTTAGATGATACCTTAGAATAGTTAATTATATCACCAATATTTCTATTAGCATAAACTCTTACATCTCCTAACAGCTTTAAGGAGTAAAATTTTTTCGCAATCAAATATCTGATATAATAAATAAAA
>CAMMBX010000031.1 GCA_946494345.1 uncultured Mycoplasmatota bacterium
TACCAGGTCGGCTTCCCACCGACTATATTATATACGCCGAACTGACGCACCACCTTCCTAAAACAATTTTATCAAAAATAAGTTAAAAATCATAGAGCTTTATTTAAAATAAGCAAATAAAAAAACTTGACATTATTTACCAAGTTCTTCAAGCATCATTTCTTTAATTTTATCAATATCAGGAAAAAACAAATTAATCCCTTGTTTCTTTAAAGATAATAAATAATGAAAATTGCTAGTTATTTCATCTTTTAATGTATCTATTACTTTAAGTGGTTTTCCATTTATTATATGTGGATGATCTATATATTTTTCTAATGTAGGAAAAACATTTTGTAATAATATAGCTGATTTTTTATTAGCAATTTCTCTGATCATTATAGAACGACAATCTCCATATTTTTTAACCTTTTTATCTATTATAGGCTGATATTTAGAAATTTTACTACTAAGAGGAATAAACCATAGTATATCTTTATCTTTAATTGTAAAGTAAGTAGATCTAGCTCGACCATTTTCATGATTTATCATTAAACCATTATCATTAATCTTATCAAAAAATTCATCTTTTATATGATAAATATATCCTGTTTGAACCTTCATTTTACAAACACCCCCAATAACAAATATAACTTGTAACTAAAATATATCAACCTATAACTATGTTTGCAAGTACAAAAGTTTGATTTTTAAAAGAAAAGAAAACTCTATTCAAAAGAATAAAGTTTTCAAACATTTTCGATCGGAATAATTTATAACCCGCACCATCCAAGAGCGGCTAACATTTACATATTACATTCCTTAAATGCAATAATAATATACTATATTTTGACATAAATGTCAATTAGTATACACTATTATTATATGCATTTCCAAAATATTTATAAAGTTTTTTACTTTATTTATACATTCCTGAAATAACATACTATTTTTTTACTAGTCTCTTTATTTCTGCACCTGAAAAAGGTTCAACTAATTTATATCGTTCTGCAAGCTTATAAATATCATCACCTAAAAACTCATTTGGTATAGATATTTGATATAATTTCCACACTTTTTGTTTTATATCCACATCTTGAAGATTGATTATAGAAAATATTTCATCTAAAGTTACTATTTTCCCAGTATAGGGATTTATTCTATTTACACTAGCTAGATTTATACCGAATACATCTACAAAATATAAAAATATAGCACTTTTTATATCTATTTCTTTAGTAAATAAGCCTGTTTCAAAATCATAATATTTACTATTTAATACTTCTTCTGGTGTTCCTAAAAAATCTGAATAACCCACTGCTGGCATCTCTTTTATTTGTAAACCATCATAATCAATAAAAACTACTTTTCCATCATCAGTAATTCTAATATTTTCTGTAGTACATAAATCAGGGAATACTATACCTAATTTACTCCCTTCTTTTATATTATTTTCAATTTGCGAATGTATCTTTGCATAACTCATTAAATCAAATATATTCAAATAATAATCAGTAAAATCAACACCCGTAATATATGGCATAGTATAAGAATTAACAATGCCATTACTTTCAAGTATTCTTGTTGGAAGAGCAAAATTAAAGTTAGATAAGTTTTGTACTTCATTTAATCTTTCTTCTAAACCAAATCCTGTATCAGATAACATTTCTAATAATTCATCATCAAGAATTTTTAATAACTCACCATTAGATAATTGTATTATCGTAGTATCTTTGCACCTTTTTAATATTCTATATTCTCTATTTTCTTTCAAAAACTCTTCTAAATTTAATCTAGGCATTCCCATTTTAATTCATTCCCTTCTTTGAGGATATATATTATTATCTTTAATTAAGAAAGTCAAGGAAAAAGACTCGGAATTATTTACCAAGTCCTTTTGTTTCTTTAAATATACTTTCATCTATTGTCATATCTTTATTACTGTTAGTAACTTTACTTAAATAATAATTATATTTATCATTATCAATTTTTTCATAACCATCATTATATAATTTACTAAGTATATCATCTTCTTTAACAAACTGTTTATACGTTAAATCTGCTAAATAGTAATTACTATTATCAGTTGGTACTAAAACAAATCTATGTTCATAGTCAAAACCTAAATCATTAGTATCAATTATATAAGCAAGGCATGATAAGGCTTTTAAATTTTCATATAAATAACTACTATATACTAAGCACATTCTCTCATAATCTAATCCATCTAAGTCTCTTTTAGTATTTTCTATTGCTTTCTTAATAACAGATTCTTTATCTATATTAGCAATATTAAGCATTTTATCATATAATGACATATTAATTCTCTAATTTAGCTTGAGCAGCAGCAAGTCTTGCAACTGGTACTCTAAATGGACTACAAGAAACATAGTTAAGTCCAACTTTTTGACAGAAAGCTATACTCTTAGGATCTCCTCCATGTTCTCCACAAATACCAAGTTTAATATCACTTCTTGTACTTCTACCAAGTTCTGCAGCCATTTTTACTAACTTACCAACACCTACAGTATCTAAGCTCGCGAAAGGATCATTTGTAAAGATTTTTTTATCATAGTAATCTTTTAAGAATTTAGAAGCATCATCTCTTGAGAATCCATAAGTCATTTGTGTTAAGTCATTAGTACCAAAACTAAAGAACTCTGCTTCTTCTGCAATTTGGTCTGCTAAAAGAGCAGCACGAGGTATCTCTATCATTGTACCTACTTTATATGTTAGACTACTATTACTATCAGCAAGAATCTTATCAGCAGTAGTAGTTACTATATTCTTAACATATTTTAATTCATTAACATCACCTACTAAAGGTATCATAATTTCAGGTGTTACTTTAATACCCTCTTTTTCTACTTCTAAAGCAGCAGTTATAACAGCTTTTGTTTGCATGACAGCAATTTCAGGATAAGTAACAGCAAGACGGCATCCACGATGACCCATCATTGGATTAAATTCTTTTAGTGACTCTACTTTATTCTTCAATGCAACAAAATCCATATCTAAATCTTTGGCAAGAGCTTTAATCTCATCATCAGTATGAGGTAAGAATTCATGTAGTGGTGGATCTAAAAATCTAATTGTAACTTCATAACCATCCATAACTTTAAATAGTTCCTTAAAGTCATCTTTTTGATAAGGTAATATAGCATCAAGTGCTTCTTCCCTTTTTTCTTTTGTAGGTGCAACTATCATCTTTCTAAAGTTAAAGATTCTTTCACTATCAAAGAACATATGCTCTGTACGACAAAGTCCAATACCTTTAGCACCGAAGTCTCTTGCAACTTTAGCATCCCTTGGATTATCAGCATTAGTTCTAACTTCAAGATCTGCTACTTCATCAGCCCAGTTCATAAATGTTTCAAAATTTCCACTAATAGATGCAGGAACTGTCTTTATCTCTTCTCCATAAACATTACCAGTTGAACCATCTAAACTAAGGTAATCACCTTCTTTAAAGACTTTACCATCTTTAGTAGTTAAAGTTTTCTTATTAACATCAACTATCAAATCACCACAACCTGATACACAACAAGTACCCATACCACGAGCGACAACGGCAGCGTGTGATGTCATTCCACCTCTAACAGTTAAAATACCACGAGCAATATTCATACCTTCAATATCTTCTGGAGATGTTTCTTCTCTTGCTAATATTATATCTTCTACACCATTTTCATGAGCTTTCATAACATCATCGGCACTAAAATATAAGTGTCCAGTAGCTGCTCCAGGAGATGCTGCTAAACCTTTACCAATAACTTTTGCCTTACTTAAGGCCTCTTTATCAAAAGCAGGATGAAGTAGTTGTTCTAATTGTTTGGGCTCTACTCTCATTAATGCTTCTTCTTTAGTAATTTTTCCTTCAGAAACTAGTTCAACAGCAATTCTTAAAGCCGCTTCTGCTGTTCTTTTACCACTTCTAGTTTGAAGCATAAATAACTTACCGTTTTCTATAGTAAACTCCATATCTTGCATATCTTTATAATGGTCTTCTAGAGTTTTACATATCTTAACAAATTCATCAAAACACTCTGGCATAACTTCTTTTAAAGTATCAATAGACTGTGGTGTTCTAATACCTGCCACTACATCCTCTCCTTGAGCATTAATTAGATATTCTCCATATAACTTAGCTTCCCCAGTAGCCGGATTTCTAGTGAAAGCAACACCTGTTCCACTAGTATTACCCATATTACCATAAACCATCTCTTGAACATTAACAGCAGTACCCCAATCACCTGGAATATCATTAAGACGTCTATAAGTAATCGCCCTATCATTATTCCAACTTCTAAATACAGCCTTAACCGCTTCAATTAATTGTACTTTAGCATCCTGTGGGAACTCCTCCCCTGCATGTTTTTTATATTCGTTCTTATATCTATCTACAACTTCAACTAAGTCCTCTGCCGTTAAATCAGTATCAAGTTCTTTCCTTTTTTCTTTCTTAATATCTTCAAATAAATATTCAAAAGAACTCTTTGGAAAGCCCATAACTACATCAGCAAACATTTGAATAAAACGACGATAACAGTCATAAGCAAATCTTTTATTACCAGTAAGTTTTGCAAGTGTTTCTACTACTTCATCATTCATACCAAGATTAAGTATTGTATCCATCATTCCCGGCATAGAACTTCTCGCTCCACTTCTAACTGACACTAATAATGGATTCTTATCATCCCCCATTTTCTTACCAGTTACCTTTTCAAGATTAGCTAGTTCTTTAAAGATTTCCTCTTTAATATCATCACTAATCTCTTCATTATCTTTATAGTATTTTAAGCAAGCTTCAGTTGTTACTGTAAATCCACGAGGTACAGGTAAACCAATTCTTGTCATCTCTGCAAGATTAGCACCCTTTCCTCCTAACAACTCCCTCATATCCTTATTACCTTCACTAAAGGCATAAACATATTTCATTTAATCACTATCCTTTCGCTATACTTAAAGTATAACAGAGTTAATTTATTTTTTAAAGCAATTTATTTAAGAAATATAATCAAAAAAACGACACTAACTTAATAGTATCATTTATATCTTATAAACTTTATTTTTTCCTTGTCTAATTCTTTGAAACTGTTCATTTAAAGTACTTTTTGTATAATAAACAGCTCCTTTTAAATCAACCTCATCATCTAAAAACTCATAGTGTTTCTTATTACTTTCCCAAACACTTTCATGTTTTTCTATAAAATCATTATTAAGATAATCAGTATTCAATCTATAAATATCTCTAATTTTACCTCTATCTTGAAGCATCTTTTCAAAGTAATAAGAAAACTTATCTAAGTCATAATCACCACCATGTAAGTGATAAATATCATAGAAGTCTTTTGTTCTTGTGTTCAAAACATCTGTCTTAGTAGACTCAGCGATAATACATAACTTTTCTGCTAAAGTCTCTTCCATTGAAGGTACTACTACTTCATATTCTTCATCTTTAGAAAATATCTTAGGTACAACTTTAAGTTGTTTTTCATAAATACAAGGATGAATTTCTCTATAATCTATACCTATAGGATGATTAATCTTTCCAAATTTAGCAGCAATAGGAAACTTTATTATACCTGTTTGTGTTCTCTTAGGGACACCCCTTAACAAATAGTCAAAATCATTATCTCCCTCTTTATCACACATTGCATTTACTAAAAGAATTAAAGGATTATGATGATCAATTGTACTAGTAAGATCAATATCAGTAATAGGTCTAACTAATTTTTGCAAATGAACAAATTGTGCAAAGCTTCCCTTTACAATAATATCCTTACTATGATCTATTTTACTTAAACGATAAAGTAAGTTTCTAGAGAAAAATGTATTATAAATATTAGTAATACTGATATTAAGTCGTTTAGATTCATTCTTTAAATAAGCTTTTAAACTATTACAATCACTAAAACTATTCATACAACTATCCCCCTTTAAAACAGCTAAATTATACCATAAGATACCAAAAAAGTCAAAATTGCATTGTTTTTCTTTACTTTTTACATTATAATATAAAATACTTAGAAAGAAGTGGTAATATGTTTTTTATATGTATGTTAATGCCTGCAAGCATATCTCTACTTATAGAGAAAAAAATTAATAATGGCAATAAAAGTATTAGTGATTTAGTTATAAAGTATTTATTTTATACTTTTCTAATTACGATGATTATGAATACTTTTATTTATATTTTTAGTAGTGAAAAGATGTTTCATTATGCTGAATATACATTTAGTTATGACTTTTGTTTAAAATATATGTGGCTTAGTTTAGTAGTTGCTATTATCTTACCATATATATTAAAAGTAATAAGTACTAATATTGATATTAAATTAGAGTTAAAAGAGAAAAAAGATACAAAGAAAGATAAAGCAGTAAAAAATGTTAAAAAGAATAAAGAAGTTAAAAAAAGAAAAACTAATAAGAGCAATTAAATGGGTATTAGCTTTTATCTTAATCTTTTTAGCTCTTATTATTATATTTAGCACAAATTGGTCTTTAATAAATTTCCAATTCAATAATTTTGATCAAATATTATTCACCTTAACTAGCTCTGTATCAACTGCCAGTAGTGACTTAATAGAAGAATTTATCAAAGAAAATGTTTTGATTCCCTTTATTATTACTACTGCTATAATAATTATAATTATTATCTTTAAACATATTTTCAAACATTTAGAAGCACATATTATTATAAAAATCAGAAATAAATCTTTTAAGTTAAATTTTTATACAATCATTAAATATATACTATTATTTAGTTTAATAGGATATTCTATTTATTATGCAATGAGTAATTTATATATTGTTAATTATATTAAATATAGTTATATAGAATCCAATTTCTTAGAAGTAAATTATGTAGAGCCAGAAGAAACCAAGTTAGAATGGCCTGATAAAAAAAGAAACTTAATATATATTTTTCTAGAATCAATGGAATCAACTTATGCTGACAAAGAAAACGGTGGGGCTTATGATATAAACTACATACCAGAATTGACAAAACTTGCTAATAATAATATTAACTTTTCTTCTAATAATTTAATTGGTGGTGCTCATATGCCTTATGATGCTTCCTGGACTATGGCTGCAATGGTCGCTCAAACTTCAGGTATTCCTTTAAAAACTATTTTTAATCAAGATGATGTAAGTACTTATAAAGATGGGACGACACTTCCTGGAGCCTATTCTATAGGAGACATACTAAAAGATGAAGGCTATAGACAATATATCATGGTAGGCTCTGATTTAACCTTTGGTGGAAGAAGAAACTATTTTAAAAATCATGGTAATTATACTATATATGATTACTACACTGCTATTGACGATGGAATAATAGATGAAGATTACTATGTATTTTGGGGATATGAAGACGCAAGATTATTTGATTATGCTAAAGAAGAATTGACAAAAATATCTAAAAGTGATGAGCCATTTAATTTTACTATGTTAACTGTTGATACTCATTTTCCTGATGGATATAGAGATGATTCTTGTAAAAATACATATGATGACCCATACTTATCAGCAATTAATTGTTCTAGTGAAAAATTAGGTGAATTTATTAATTGGATTAAAGATCAAGACTTTTATAAAAATACTACCATCATATTAGCAGGTGATCATCTTAGCATGAATACCTATTCTTTTGATAATATTGATCCTAACTATCAAAGAAATGTTTATAACGTATTTATAAATTCAGCGATTGATACTGATTGTAATAAAAATAGAAACTTTACAACCTTTGATTATTACCCTACTACTCTAGCAGCTTTAGGAGTTAAAATTGATGGTGAAAGATTAGGATTAGGTACCAATTTATTTAGTTGTAAAGAAACTTTATCAGAAGAATATGGTAACGATTATATTGACGAAAGATTAATGGAAAAATCACTTTATTATGATGAATGTATTGGGAGTAAATGTGATACTGAAAAGGATAAGTAAATTTATGATTTACTTATCCTTTATTTTATTTAGCAAGTAATTCACTAATTAAATTACTTATCTCCGTTGGATTATCTAAAGTCATTCCTTCTATTAGTCTAGCTTCGGCATAAAGTATTTTACTATATTTCTCTAATGTCTCAAAATCTTTTTTCTCATATAAAGATTTTAATTTATTAGCAATAGGATGATCTTCATTAATCTCCATTACAGTACTTGCTTTTACACCAGTATCAGTTGGCATAGCATCCATTACTTTTTGCATTTCTACAGATACTGCACCTTTACTAGTTAAACATACAGGATGATTTTTAAGTCTATGAGTAAATGCTACTTCATTAACACCATTATTTAAAGCATCATGCATTTTAGTAAACATATCTTTATACTCTTCATTAGTTTTCTTTAACTCTTCCTTCTCTTCATCACTTTCAAAGTCTGCTTCTTCACTTGCTACATTGACAAAGTTCTTCTCTTTATAGTTCATCATTACTTTGAAGACAAATTCATCTAAGTAATCAGTTAAATATAAGATATCTATACCCTTCTCTTTAGCAGCTTCAACTTGTGGTAATAAATCTATCTTATCAACAGTCTCACCACAAGCATAGTAAATTGTCTTATCATCATCACTCATATGAGAAACATATTCTGAAAGTGTAACCATTTTCTTTTCTTTAGATGAATAGAAAAGTAATAAATCTTGTAATGTTTCCTTAGCCATTCCATAAGACTCATAAATACCTACTTTAAGTTGCATTCCAAAGTCTTTAAAGAAATTCTCATAGTTTTCTCTATCATTTTTAAGCATTTTTTCTAGTTCTTTTTTTATCTTAGATTCAAGGCTCTTAGCGATAGATTTAATTTGATAGTTCTCTTGTAAAGTCTCTCTTGAAATATTTAAAGATATATCTTCACTATCAACAACACCTTTAACAAAGCTAAAGTAATCAGGTAAAAGGTCAGCACATTTATCCATGATTAGAACACCTTTAGAATATAGTTCAAGTCCTTTCTCATAGTCTTTAGAATAATAATTATATGGAGCATGACTTGGTATAAATAGAAGTGCTGTATAAGAACATCTTCCTTCTACTTCACTACGAATTACTTTTAAAGGAGCTTCATAGTCATAGAATTTATCAGTATAAAAAGCATTATAATCTTCATCTTTTACACTACTCTTTTGTTTCTTCCAAATAGGAACCATACTGTTTAGTGTTTTATCTTCTATCGTTTTCTCTTCCTTATCATCTTTCTTAGTCGTTGTTTCTACTTCCATTTTTATAGGATAAGAGATATAATCAGAATACTTCTTAACTAATCTTTCAAGAGCATAATCTTCTAGATATTCATCATAATTATTATCTTCATTATTCTCTTTTAAATGAAGAATAATCTTAGTACCAGTTTTATCATAATCAATCTCTTCAATAGAATATCCATCAGCACCTCTTGATACCCAACGATAAGCTTTATCACTATCATAGGCTTTACTAATTACTTCTACTTCATCACTTACCATAAAACTAGAATAAAATCCGACACCAAACTGCCCAATAATAGCCATGTTTTTATCGTCAGACATCTTCTCTTTAAATAACTCAGAACCACTCTTAGCAATAGTACCTAAGTTATTCTCAAGCTCTTCTTCATTCATACCAATACCATTATCAATAATAGTTAAGGTACGATTATCTTTATCAGGAATAAGTCTAATCTCTAAATCTTTTTTCTTAACTTTAATATTTTTATTAGTAAGTGATTCATAATAAAGTTTATCAATCGCATCACTTGCATTAGAGATTAACTCTCTTAAAAATATCTCCTTATTAGTATAAATAGAATTAATCATTAAATCTAATAGCTTTTTAGATTCAGCTTTAAATTGTTTTTTCTTCAAATTAACCACTCTTCTTTCTTAATTACATAAAGTAACATAACACTTGTTTTAGCAATTGTCAAGAGTGAGTGCTAAAAAAATAAGAATCTCTAATTAATAGAAATTCTTATATTATATGTTCCTCTATCTTTATTGTATCACATAAGGTGATTCTGCTGTGCCATCTCCACTAGTAAACCCGTTATTAGTAATCACATTGATAACTGGTCTTATACCATTGTTATTACTTCCAACATCATCATAACGCAAATAACTACGCTCACGCCACATACCAGCATAACCATTAGTTAAAGCAGCTGGAGTCATTGTCCAATATGTTAAAGTTGAAGTACCTTCACTCAAATAGCTTGTACCAGCAACATAAAAACTTTCACCTGCCAAAGCTAACTCATCTGCAGTTATTAACCCAGCTTTTAATCTATAACTTCCTCCATATGTCTCATCTGTAGTTGGACATATTAACGTTGGAGCATTACTAGTATAATAATCTGTATATACTTGGGCTAGCCTTATCATACTAGAAAATATATAATCTATACCAAAAGTATTACCAGTTTGATAACCACTACTGTCACTACAAAATCTTCCACCAGTAACCATCCTATCATATATTGTATCTCCTAAGGTTTTTCCATACCAGGTATCTACTTCTCTTTTTATAAAACTATCTGTTCCATTATCATAGGTATATCCTGTATACTTTGGATCATTCCAATTTAAATTGTATGGCGCTATTCCTATCAAATAAGAATTAGACAAACCGTGATTAGAAGGGAGAGAGCTTATTCCATTATAAATTAATCTTAAACTTCCATCCATCTTCTTTTGTTCTCCATCTAATACTGTTATATCTTTGGCACTT
>CAMMBX010000032.1 GCA_946494345.1 uncultured Mycoplasmatota bacterium
ATTTTATAAAAAATAGTGAGAATTTTATCTATCCCCACTAAATATTATAGAACCTGGAATTTTGTCCACAGCCTCAAAAAACTGTCCACAAGTATAGTTTTTATGATAATATAAAAATGAAAGTGGTGTAGTAAAATGATAGAAATAAAAGAGTATAATAATGAATATAAAGAAGAAGTAAAAGATTTATTAGTAGAATTACAAGATTATCATGCCAAGATAGATGAACAAAAGATAATGACTAATGTGGATAATTACAAAGAAGAGTATTTTAATTTAGTTTATAATGAGATTAAAGAAAACGAAGGTAAAATCTTTCTTGCCTTAAAAGACTCAAAAGTAATAGGACTTAACGCTTGTCTCGTTGATGGATTACCATTTGGCCATAACTACGTTAGTACCTGTCCAAAAAGAGGTAGAATATTAAAACTAATTATCACTGAATACAAAAGAGGGCAAAGTATAGGTAGTAACCTTTTAGAAAAAGCTGAAGACTATTTAAAAAGTATTTACTGTAAATATATAGATATTGATGTCTTTGGTACTAATAAAACAGCTTTAGAGTTTTATCAGAAAAATGGTTATTACATCAGAACTTATAAAATAATAAAAAAGTTATAAAGGAGTTATAATGAATAAATCTAAATTATATCAAGAAATTATTAATAATGTTACTCTAGATAATTTTGACACTTTAAAAGATAAATTTAATCTAACTCATAACGAAATGTTAGGACTATTTAACTATGGACTTAGTAGTGATATCATTACCTCTAAAAAAGAATTGTTATTATTTTTACTCTTAGAAAAACAGTTTCTTTTAACATTAGATAGTAAAAGAGTAGGATTAATTAGTGATACTCATATAGGTAGTCAATTAGATAATTTTGAATATATAAGAATGAGTTATGATTTTTTTAGAAGTCAAGAAATAAGTGACGTTTTACATCTTGGGGATTTATTTGATGCTTACTCAAGTAGAATAGATTTAACTCAAGATGAATTGTTTTGTTTATGTAATAACCAATTAAAAAAGTTTCATGACAACTATCCAAAGGATATTAATACCCATATTATACTTGGAAACCATGATGAGATAATTTCTAAAACGGGAATAGACTTATTTAAAGAACTATCATCATCTACTATAGATATATTAGGTTATGGTACTAGCTACGTAAAATGCCAAGATTATAAGTTATGTTTAGAACATAAAGTAAGCTGTTCAAGACTAGTACCTTCTAGATATAACTATGATTTAATTATACAAGGTCACTCCCATTTCTTTAAGTATAAAGAAAAAAAATACATTCTAAAAATAGCCAGTTGTAGTGATTTACAGCCAAATGGAAAAACAACTGGATTATATGCTCCCGGTTTTGCAACATTAGATGTAACTAATGACATGCAAATTAACTGTTATAATATAGTTAATAATGAAATCAATTGCTCATTAAAATTAAGAATAAAAGGCTAGCTTAATTTAATAAGCTAGTCATTTTTACATATGGCGCCAAGATCCTCATAGACACTTTTAATATCATTAATATTAATCTTACCATCTTTTATCAAAGTACCATTAGCAGAATCAATTTCTAGTAATTTATCAGTATCAACTTTATCATAATTAATATCAACGGTAGAAGTTAATTTATTATCAGAAATATCCACATTATATTCATAGTAATCTACATCTTTATAAGGACTATACAAAGCCTCAATTTGTTCTTTGTAAGTATCAAGCACATCACTATTAGTAGTTTCAATAGTTTCAACCCTTTTAACTCTAGATACATAATCATCTTTATACTCAATATTAAATTTTAAACTTGTTTTTATATTATTTTGATCCATTGTTCTTGTGCAAATCATAGAATTCATTCCATCATTATCACATCCTGTAATTAATAACACAATAAATACTCCCAAAAGCACTTGTCCAATTTTAAACTCTTTTTTCATGTTTTCCTCCTACTATTAATTTATCACTTTTCTTAAATTTTTACTACAACTTTCGACAAAATAGTGAAATCACTTTTGTTAAGATAAAGACGGTGATAATAATGACAAAGAGTTTTTTTATAACAATGTTAGTAGCAATTGTAATAGGATCAGTATTAGGTAATTTCTTATTTGAACAATATAAACTAGAATCAGAGACTGTTGTCAAAGAAGTAAATAGTACCTACTTTTTAATGGAAGGATCTTACAGTACTTTAGAACAAGCAGAAAAAGCTGTCAGTGACTCTAATATCGAAACATATTTAATAGTAAAAGAAGATGCTAACTATATTATTTATCTTTCAATTACTAAGGATAATAACAACCTAGAAAAGCTAGAAAAGTTATATAAAGACTTAGGCATAAATTCTACTATTAAAAAGATGAGTATTGAAAACGAAGAATTTTTAGCAAACTTAGAACAGATGGATATACTATTGAACAAAACTTCATCAAATGATGAAATACTAGCGATTAACGAAGTAGTTCTTGCTAACTATCAAGAATTTGTTTTAGAGTAAAATTAAATTTATTGTATAAAATATAAATAGGGGGTGCTTTTAATGAAAATAAAAGAAATACCAATCAGTGAAAGACCAAGAGAAAAATTAATAAAAAAAGGTGCTAGTAGTCTTTCTAGTAGTGAACTCTTAGCCATTATCTTGCAAGGAGGAGTAAAAAATATTAACGCCAATGAGCTTGCCTTTGAACTTCTAAAAGAAGTAAGGAGTATGAAAAACTTTGTTAACCTTTCCTATTTAGAATTAACTAAAATAAAAGGAATTGGACCAGTTAAAGCCTCCAAGATACTTGCAACAGTAGAGTTAGGCAAAAGAATATTTTTAGAAGAGGAAAAAGAGAAAATAAAATTATCTAAAGCTAAAGATATTTATAACTACTGTAAATCATTTTTTTATGGACTAAAACAAGAATGCTTTTACTGTCTATATCTAAATAGTAAGAAAAAACTTTTAAGTAGTAAAATGCTCTTTAAAGGAACGATGACAAAAAGTAGTGTCCATCCAAGAGAAATATTTAAAGAAGCCTACAAAGTAAATGCTAGTTATATAATATGCATTCACAATCATCCTTCAGGAGTTGTTAATCCAAGTCCTAAAGATATAGAGTTTACTAATTATTTAATAGAGTTAGGTAGAATACATGGTGTTTTAATTTATGACCATTTAATTGTTAGTGAGTCTAATTATTACAGTTTTTTAGAAAATAATTTACTAGATTAATTGCAAAAAATCAAAGATATGGTTATACTAAACTTTGAAAGGAATAGTTACTATGTATAGAAAGAGTAAAAAAAAGAAAAAAATTATTATTATAGTTATAGTTATTATTTGTGCTTTTTTTATTTTGTTTTATTCACTATCATCTAATAGAAAGTTAACAGCTGTAGAATCATTCTTTAAAGATGCTTCTATGGTAGTAATGAAAGGAATAATGTTACCATTTACTTCATTAAATGCTGATAAAGATAGTGATTTAACAGAAAGTTATATAATCCAGAAAAACTTGAACGTTCATTTAGAAGAAGAAATAGAACAATTAAGAGATACTCTTGATCTAAATCAAACTTTAACTGGTTATGATGTTGTAAATGCCACTGTTATTACTAGAAATAGAAGTTACTGGTACCAAACATTAACTATAGATAAAGGTAAAAAAGATGGCCTAAAGAAGAATATGGTTGCCATTACTAAAAATGGTCTTATAGGCAAACTACAAAATGTTACTGATTATTCTAGTGAAATAAAACTTATAACTGCTAATGATGTAAATAACAAAGTATCTGTATCTATCGCTACAACAACTGGTGAAACTACCGCTATACTTAGTGGCTATGATAAAGAAAATGATTTAGTACTAATCAGTGGTGTTGATAGCAGAGTAGAGATTAAAGAAGGAGATGTAGTTACTACTAGTGGATTGGGAGGTATGTTTCCAAGAGGAATATATATAGGAGAAGTAAAGAAGGTTACTAATGATAAGTATGGACTAAGTAAAACTTTGGGAGTTAAAACTACACAAGACTTTAATAATATTCATTACGTTACTGTTCTTAAGGAGGAAAAAAATTGATATTTCAAATAATAATAGTTATTATTTCTTTCTTCTTAGATGGTATCTTAAGTAATTTTCTTCACTATATGATGGGAGATCTCTCTTTATTTACTCCATACTTTACTTTAATCAGTTTAATAGCCGTTTATCCCTTCTTTATAAAGAAAAATAAAAACTACTATATTTTAGTAGGAGTAGTTGGCCTTCTTTATGATTTGTTTTATACTAATCTACTATTTACTCATGCTATTTTCTTTTTATTGATAGGATATATAGTAAGTTTTCTATATAAGAAAATGCAACTTAATTTTTTTACTAATTTATTATTAATTATATTAGTACTAGTAATTTATCATGCCATTTTCTCATTATGCTTATTTATCTTTAATGTTGTTCCTATTACATTACAAAGCACACTTTATTTAATTGCTAATAGTCTTATATTAAATATTATTTATGGAGAGATATTATATTTAATTTGTAAGTATTTGCCACATAAAAGACATCTTAACTGAAGTCTTTTTCTTTTTTCTTATTCATATAATTAACTGGTGATATAAATGGTAGAATCTAAATTTTATAAAAAGAAGCAACCTCAATCTAATAATAATTTAAAAAATTATATAAGAACGGTTATAACAAAAATATTATTAACTATAATACTAACTCTAATACTTTTAATAGGATTTAAAACAAGTTTAGATTTCAAAAGTAATTTTAATAAATATGTATATAATACTTCTTTACCATTTACTGATTTTAAAGAATTATATGATAAATATTTTTTAGGTACTAAAGAAGATGAAAATACCAAAGAAGTTTTCAATGAAGAACTTGTTTATAGTGATATTAATATGTATGAAGATGGTGCTAGATTAACTGTAAAGTCCAATTATTTAGTTAAAGCTTTAGATAGTGGTATTGTAGTTTTTATAGGTGATAAAGATAAATATGGTAAAACAGTTATTGTTCAACAAATGAATGGAACTGATGTATTCTATGGTAATGTTAATTCCAGTGTAAATATGTATGACTATATAGAAAAAGGTTCTTTAATAGGAGAGACAATTGATACTAATTTATATTTAGCATTCCAAAAAGAGGGAAAATTTGTTGACTATAAAGAATATCTTAAATAAAATTTATATTCATCCTAGCTGTTATTTTTTAATAGGACTATCTTTACTTTCAGGATATTTTAATGTTGTTATTATAATAAGTATTCTTCTCTTAATTCATGAATGTGGTCATTTCTTTACCGCTTTCTTCTTTAACTGGGAAGTTGATAAAATAGTTTTTTATCCATATGGAGGTATTTCTAAGTTCACTCATGAAATAAATTGTCCCTTAAAAGAAGAATTAGTAGTCCTTTTAATGGGGCCCCTAATGCAATTAATTAGTTATTTTGTCTTAATGAATATTTCTTACTTTTATAACTATCAAACTTTACTAACAAATATAAATTATAGTATTCTTATATTTAACCTTATCCCTATTTATCCTTTAGACGGAGGAAGAATAATCCAAATATTAATTTGTTACTTAACATCATACTCTTTAAGTTTTAGAATAATTTATTTTATATCGTTTATTTTTCTTTTTATCATATCTTTATTATTTATCTATAATCCAACTTTAAATGTCTTACTAATTATAATTTTATTAATAGTAAAATTATTAACAGAAAAAAGAAATATAAACTATTATTTAGAAAAATTTATTTTAGAAAGATATTTACATAAATATAAGTTTAAAAAAAGTAAAATTGTAAAAAGAACAAAAGATTTTAAAAGAGATTATCATCATTTAATTAAGATAAATGATAGATACTTTTTAGAAGAAGAATACTTGTTAAAAAAATATAAAAATAAATTATAGTAGCATATTAATAATATAAATGTTATAATTAAAAAGACAAAACTAGTAAAGGAGTCTAACAATGGAACAAATAATAATAAATATAATGGAACAAGTTGGTTATTTAGGGGTTTTTCTTTTAATTGCTATAGAAAACATCTTTCCTCCAATACCATCAGAAGTAATATTAGTATTTGGTGGATTTATGACTACTTATACATCCTTAAACATACCTATAATGATAATAGCAGCAACTCTTGGATCTTTACTTGGAGCGATAGTATTATATTATATTGGTAAGATTTTCAACAAAGAAAGACTAAAAAGAATAGTAAATGGTAAAATAGGTAAAGTTTTAAGACTTAAAGCAAGTGATATTGAAAAAGCAGATGTTTGGTTTGATACCAAAGGTAATAAGACTGTATTCTTTTGTAGATTTATCCCAATTGTAAGAAGTTTAATCTCTATTCCTGCTGGCATGAGTGAAATGCCTATGCAAAAGTTTTTAATATATACAATATTAGGATCACTAATTTGGAATACCGTTTTAATAGTAGTAGGTAGTATAGTAGGAGATAAGTGGGAAACAATAGTTGGTTACTTAGATAATTTCTCTAATGTAATTTTGATAATACTAGTAATTATCTTTGTAGTTGCAATGTATTATTGGTTTGTAATAAGAAAAAAGAAACAAAGTAAAAAGGCCTAGAATTTAATCTTAGGCCTTTAATAATTCTTTTCAATCTCTTCTAAAATCTCTTTACCTGTCATTTCGCAAGGAATATTAATTCTTTTAATATAGTTTCTATTAAAGTCTTTAAAATTATTCATTCCAATATCATAAACTTGCATATTTATTCCATTTCTTTTTAAAACAAAGACAGTTTCTTTAGTATATGCACCATAAGGATAAGCAAAAACTTTTAAGTCTTTCTTACCTAAATGCTTTTCAATTACCTCATATGAATCTTTAACATCATCATTAAGAGTTCTAACGGGAAGTTTATCATAAAATACATGCCTTTTACTATGACTAAATATATCTACAAGTCCACTATCTTGCATAATTTTACACTGTTTCCAACTAAGATGTTTCTTCCCATTCGTAGATCTTGCTCTTCTTATATTCATACCATTAAGCCTAATATTCTTAGCTTTTGGTAATCAATTATTAATTGGCTGGTTAACTTTATTAGTTATATTACTTGGTATGATACTTTGTTTAATCATTGAAATAAGAAGAAAAAAAGTTTTAAGAAAAGTAGACTGTAAATTAGAAAGAAGAAGTATTCTAGCTTTTATTTTCTATGCGTTATTTTATGCTTTTGCCCTAGCACTGCCTTGTTTAATAGTATATGCTAAAGAATTAGTAAATGTGAAAAAAGAATGGTAAATAACAAAAGACTGTAATGACAAGTTTAAATTCATTACAGTCTTTTTGTACCTAAATTGTACCTAAAAAATAATAAAACCCTTGATATACAAGGGATAAATTCTAAATGGTGGAGAATAGGGGGATCGAACCCCTGACCTTCACGGTGCAAACGTGACGCTCTCCCAGCTGAGCTAATTCCCCATTGCTTAAGAACAAATCGATTATAACACAGTAAAAAAACGATTGTCAACATTTATTTTTAAAAAAATATATGATATTATTGTAACAAGGAGTGAAGTAAATGAAAGTTTTATTATATGCAGAAGGATTAAAAGTAATAGGAGTAAGTGGACTAGGTAAAGCGATACAACATCAAATGAAAGCTTTAGAACTAGAAGGTATTGATTATACTACTGATATAAATGATACTTATGATATTGCCCATATCAATACATATTTTTTAAAATCATATTTTCTAGCAAGAAAATTAAAGAAAAAGGGTATAAAGATAGTATATCACGCTCATTCAACAGAAGAAGACTATCGTGATGGCTTTATCTTTGGACATTTAACAAGTAAATTATTTAAGTGGTGGATTATAAAATGTTACCGCTATGGAGATATTATCGTAACACCTACAGAATATTCTAAAAACATATTAGAGCATTATAAAGGCTTAGAAGATAGAAAAATTGTTGCAATATCTAATGGTTTAGAATTAGATTTCTTCAAGCCTGATAAATCTTATAGAGATTCTTTTCGTAAAAGATATGGTTATAAAAAGAATGATAAAGTGATAGTAGGTATAGGAATATATAGTAGAAGAAAAGGAATCGTTGATTTTGTAGAACTTGCTAAACGTTTACCTGAATATAAATTCATATGGTTTGGCTCAAGTCCTATCGCCGCTGCGACTAGTGATGTTAAAAAAGCTTTAAAAGAATCAAAAGATTTACCTAACATCAAGTTTCCAGGTCATGTACCTCAAGAAATGATAAGAGAAGCCTTAGGAGGATGTGACTTATATTTATTCCCAACTTTTGAAGAGACTGAAGGTATTCCAATAATCGAAGCTTGTGCTATGGAAACTAATACAATAATAAGAGATATCCCAATCTTTAATTATCTAACAGACGGAGTTAATGTTTATAAAGCTAAAGATGTAGATGAGTTTGAAAAAAAGATAAAAATGTTTTTAAATGGAGAATTAAAAAGTGTAAGTAAAGGAGCTAGAGAAATAGCCAAAAAGTGTGATATAAAGACAGTAGGTAAACAATTAAAAGAAGTGTATAAAGAAGCACTAAAAAAAGAAGACTAGTCTATAGATCTTCTTTTTTAAACGTTATATTCTCTTTCTTTTTCATTACTAATATTTAAAATAATACCAACTAATATTAAATAAGATAATAAACTACTACCACCATAACTAATAAAAGGTAGTGTAATTCCTGTAATAGGTAAGAGTCCAACAGTCATTCCAATATTTTGTATTTGTTGAAATACAAGCATTCCAATAATACCTGCTAAAACAAACTTATCCCTTGATGCAATTTTCTTAGTAGCCATATTAACTAGTCTTGTATCAAAGAAAATAATAATTGCAATTAAAATAATCGCTCCTAAAAGTCCAAAGTTAGATGCATAAACAGCAAAGATAAAATCAGTTCCAGACTCTGGAAAGTATATTGGAGTCCTGTTAAAACCATGTCCAAATACTCCAGCAGAACCAATCGCTGCTAGGGCATTTTCTAGTTGTAACCCACTACCATTTTGCCAATCCAATATTCTATCAAATCTATAATATAAATCAGTACCAAAGATACTTACAAATAAATCTTCATTAAAGAAATAACATCCTAACACTAAACTAAGTATAATAGCAATTACAATTCCTAAAATAACGAACCATCTAAGCCTAATTCCTGATGTAAACATCATACAGAAATAAATAATAAAATAAATCATAACAGCACCAGTATCAGGCTCTAAAAAAGTTAAAACACTAGGTATCAACACTACTATTAAAGTCTTTAAAATAAATATAAACTCTTCTTTTATACTAGGATGATCAGTAGTATCTCTAAAATTAGAAATCATAACAGCAAGTACTAACATAATAAAAATCTTCATAAACTCACTAGGTTGAAAACTACCTATATAAGGAATTACAAACCAACATTTACTATTATTTATAGATGGTGCAAAGAGCAAAAGACTTACTAATAATATATTTCCAAGGATATAAAAGAACCATGCGTTTCTATATAAATAATCATTCTTTAACTTAAATAATATAACAATTATAATAACCCCAACTAAATACCATATCGCTTGTTTTAAAGCTAGATTACCATTATCAGGTGAAAGGTAAGTCATTGCACTGTATATACTAGTAATACTTATAATAAAGAATAATATAACTGGAATAACAATTGTTAAATCTATTTTTCTTCTTCTCTGCATTAAATCACTGCCTTTCGTTGTCTTTCATTACCTTCCAAATCAAGTCATTACTATTATATCAAAAAATAGTAAATTTTATTAAAAAAAAACATAAAATGTGATAGGAGGGAAAACTATGAAACAATTACCACCGATTTTTAAACTTGGTAACAATGTAAAAGATAACAATCAAAAATATTATTATGGTAAATATGGTAAAGTTGATAACAAAATAAATATTAAGCAAAATAACATTAAAGAAGAAAGTAAAGATAAAACTATGACAGTAGAAGAAAAAATAAATAAGATTTTTAGAACTAAAGGTTATGCATTTAATATCCCAGTTACTATTACTTTTTCAAATAGAACAGTTGATACCTATTTAGCTTTAAGAAAAAATGATTCAATTATTACTTTAGATAATGAAGTTATTCCAATATCTACTATTACTTCATTAGAAATAAAAAGCCCATCAAATTAAGATGGACTTCATTTTTTTATTAAACACCACTTACTAAGACATCAGGTAAACATCTAATAGCAGATACACAATCTAGATTAATAGTAAAGAAAGTATTAGTTAAAACATATGGTTCACTACTACCAGTATCAGGATTTAAAGCTAATACTCTACAAGTACAACAATTACCTTCTAGGTTTTCAAGTCTAAAAACAGAAGATGTACCATTAACTGTTCCAAGAGTATAAGGAAATTCCCAAAGTTCTCCTGTTGTACAGTTATAGAAATTTATTGGTCTTGTATTATAGCAAACTAAATTAGGAGTAGGACCCAAATAAGGCTTATCACATCCTAGAACTTGACAGTCGTCATCTTTAGCATCTTGTAAGCAAAGAATAGTCTCTAAGATGGAAGTTAAGCAGTTTTTATCATCACACATAAATTATCCTCCTTTTATAAATTATCAATAATAATATCA
>CAMMBX010000033.1 GCA_946494345.1 uncultured Mycoplasmatota bacterium
GTAATAGGAACAAGCTTACCTGAGATGATTATGACTGTAACAAGTGCTAGAAAAGGTGAGTTTGATATGGCTATAGGAAATATTATTGGTACTAATATCTTTAATATATGTATAGTTTTAGGACTACCTATTCTTATTTTTGGTAATATTGTTCTAGAAGGTTTTGGTTTTATTGATATCCTTGCAGTATTCTTATCATCATTTCTTTTATTTGTCTTTGCAAGAAGTGAAAGAGAAGTTAGTAAAAAAGAAGGAACTATTATGTTAATAGTGTTTGTCCTTTATTATGTATATATGTTATTCTTTTAGTATATTAAATGGAGGTGCTACAAAATGGAAAAAAATGAAGTAATAGATGCAATAAGACTTTTAAGAAAATATAATACAGAGACTAATAGAATAGAGGCTAAGAGTGCTCTATTAGGATTCCCTAAAAAGTGTTATGATACAATATCTAGTTTTTCTAATAAATATGGTGGCATTATTATTTTTGGTTTAAGTGAAGATGACAATTTTAAAACAGAAGGTGTTTATGATATAAATGATTTACAGAAACAAATAACTTCTTTATGTAGTGATGCTATGGTTCCTAGGGTTAGAACGGATATATTACCACTTGAGTTTGAAGGTAAGAATATTCTTGCTGTAAAAATAGAAGAATTAAGGCAAAATAAAAAGCCTTGTTATTATAAACCTAAAGGCTTAAAAGCAGGTTCTTATACAAGAGAAGGCGATAGAGATGAGTTATTAACTGATTATGAGATTTATGCTTTTGAAAGTTATAATGATCATATTTTTGAAGATACCAGACCTACTAAAAAATCTAGTATTGAAGATTTAAATGAGGAAAGTTTAAAAGAATATCTTAATAAAATAAGAGAATTAAAACCCAACTTTTCTAAAAATAGCTATGAAAAAAATTTAAAACTATGTGGTATAGTTGATAGTGATAATAATAAAATATATCCAACACTTGCAGGAACACTTATTTTTGGTGATTATCCACAAAGTTTTTATCCACAATTGTTTGTCGCTTGTTCTGTTATACCAGGAACAAAATTAGGTGATGTTGGTCCTTTAGGTGAAAGATTTATTGATAACCAAAGAGTAGAGGGAACTATAGAAGAGATGCTTGATGGTACTATGAGATTTTTAAGAAGAAATATGAAGACTAGAGTAATAATAGATTCTAATGGTAAAAGAGAAAATAGAACTGAATATCCTTTAGAAGCTTTAAGAGAAGCGGTTGCTAATGCATTAATACATAGAGATTATAGTAAAGAAACAGAAAGTGCTTTTATTTCTGTCTATATGTATGAAGATAGAGTAGAGATTTTAAATCCTGGAGCATTATATGGAACCAATAAACTAGAAAAACTTGGAACCGATACTATAATGGAGTCAAGAAATCCTACAATAGTTAGGTTATTAGAAGAAAAAGGTTCTGTAATAGAAAATAGACATACAGGTATTCCAACTATGAAAAGAGAAATGGCAAAGTATGAATTGCCTGAACCTGAATTTTATGAAGAAAGAGGAAGTTTTAAAGTTATATTTAGAAATAGTATGAATTTTGAACTTGATAGCATTAGTGAGCAAGTCAGTGGACAACAAAATATAATAAATACTATATATAGTATGGAAAGTGATACAGAAAGTGAACAAGTCGGTGCACAAGTAAGTGAACAAGTCGGTGCACAAGTAAGTGAACAAGTGTTAGAATTATATAATAAAGTTTTAGATTTTTGTAGAGAACCTAAATCTGCTAAGGAAATTAAAGAATGCTTGAATATTAAATCTAGAAGTTATATAAGTAGAAAAATAATTAATCCATTGATTTTAAATGGCAAACTAGAATATGAGAATAAAAAACATATTAAAGCAAGTAATCAAAGATATATAACTGTAAAAGATAAGAAAAAATAGGAAGTGTAATGATGGAGTACTATGATAAATTAAATTTAGCGATTAAGAATACATTAGAAGATGAAAGATTAAAATATCATTTACAATATTTAGATGAAGTAGTGAAACTTGCTAGTATTATCATAGAAAATACGAAAGATTTAGTTGTAGATAATTATTATACTAATGTATCATTAGATAATTCTATAGATATAGTTACAAACTTTTTTTCTAAAATAAATGGAGAATATGCCTCAAGATTTTTAAAGCTTTTAAAAGAGAAAGACATTTATGATGGAAAAGCCTGTAATATAGTAAACTTTAATAAAATAGATTCTCCTAGGATAGATAGAAGTGAGGTAAGAGATGATGGGTCTCTTCATATAGATTATTCTGAAACACTAGCAGATGCTTTTAATATCAGTCATGAGTTTACTCATAAATTTAGCAAACAAAAATATAAAGATAGTACAATAAAACAGTTTTTAGGTGAAAGTACTACTCTTACTATAGAGTTTTTATTAGAAGATTATCTTTTAGAAAGTTCTTTTTATGATAAAGACGAAATGAAGATTAGAAAAACTAATAGATTAAAGGAAACTTATGATGATGCTACAGCAGTTATATTTGAATATACTTTATTAAAATTATATAAAGAAAATAATGGTGTGCTAAATGAAGAGATTTTGTTAAATTATTTAAACTCTCTTCCTAAGGACTCAAGACTTTATGAACTTTTTTTCCATAATTCTAAAAGATATCTAGGTGATATTGTATCGAAAGGACATTTACAATTTTCTTATAGACAAAGATATGTAATAGGAGTAGTATTAGCAAGTTACTTTCACGATAATATAATTAAAGATGAAAGTTATAAAAATAGATTATTTTACTTAATAGAGATATTAGGACATACTGATATGACATCTTTAGATGATTTGAAAGCTTTAGAAAAATTAGAGATACCAGTAATAGAAGAGGGTAACTTTAAAGTTAATGCTAATAATATTGGTATTTTATCTAATTATTATAAAAAAGAAGTAAGTGATGTTTTAGAAGTACAAAAAGAAAATAATCATATAAAATAAAAGTGTCAAATGAGTGACAATCTCTTTAAATTATTCTTTAGTTTTGTTATACTTGAGTAGTAAAGATACGAAAGAGAGTGAATAGTCATGGCAAAAAGAAAGAAAAAGAAAGAAACTAAAAAGGGTTTTGCTCATTCTATAGAACTATATGGAGTATTAATGGTGTTAGCGGCAATACTTGGTATTGGTAGATATGGTCCTGTTGGTGGGATGATTGCCTCTTTTGCCATTTTTCTTGTGGGAGTATTTTATAATGTTTTGTTAGTTGTTTTATTAGTACTAGGAGTATACTTAATTATAAATAGAGAATGGCCTAATTTATTTACAACGAAAATGTTAGGAATTTACTTATTAGTTATAGGAATTTTAGTGTTAATGCATGAAAACTATTTGTTACAAAATGATAGTAATGCTATAAATGTATTTAGTGAGACTGTTGATCAGTTAATTAATTCTTTTTCTAATGTGATGAAGGGTGCTAGGCCTGATGCTATTGGAGGAGGTATAATAGGCTGTACTTTTGGTGTTTTGTTTATGTTATTATTTTCTTATAGAGGAATGCAAATAATTGCTTGGACTTTAATTATTTTAGGATTTTGTTTATTTACAGGATTTTCTATTATTGATTTTATTAAAGATAAAGCTCAAAAAGCGAAAGAGAAGTTTCCTAAAAGAGAAAAGAATAGTAATGAAGAAGAGGCTACTACTTTAGATAAGAAGCCTATTATTACAGGAAATGAAGAGCCCGCTATGGGAGAGGTAAAAGATGATGATAAGAAAATTGTTATTTCTAGTATAGATCAGTTAACTAAAGCTAAAGTTAATGAAGAAGTTAGTACTGATAATAATGAAGTTAGTGTTGATGATAATAAAGTTGCAGTTAAGCATAATTATGTTTTACCACCTATTAATTTATTAGATCAGCCTAAGAAAAAGAAAAATAGTGTTAATCAAAGTTTAATTGAAAAGAATATAGAAATACTTGAGAAAGTATTAAAAGATTTTAATATTATTGGTAAAGTAGTAGAAGTTCATATTGGTCCTACAGTTACGCAATATGAGTTAGAACTTCATTCTGGTACGAAAGTAAGTAAACTTTTATCAATTCATAGAGAAATTGCTCTTGCTATTGCAACTAAAGATGTTAGAATACAAGCACCTATTCCTGGTAAGAATACAGTAGGAATTGAAATTGCCAATAAAGAAACTGCTTCTGTATCATTTAGAGAAGTATTAGAAAAAGTACCTAAGTCACTTGATGGATCAAAGCTTCTTTGTCCTTTAGGTAAAAATATAATGGGTAATGTTATTTGGTGTGAGATCAATAAAACACCACACCTTTTAGTAGCAGGATCTACTGGTTCAGGTAAATCAGTTTGTATTAATGGTATTATTTGTTCTATTTTGATGAGAGCGAAACCTGATGAAGTTAAACTTGTTATGGTTGATCCTAAGAAAGTAGAACTTTCTGGTTATAATGGTGTTCCTCATTTACTTAGACCAGTTGTAACAGATCCTAAAGAAGCTTCTGTTGCTCTTGCTAAAATAGTTTCAGAGATGGAAAGACGTTATGATACTTTTAGTGAGACTAAAACTAAGAATATTGCAACATATAATGATTATGTAGAGAAGAAGAATAAAACATTACCAGCTGATGAACAAATTAAGAAAATGCCATTTATTGTTGTAATAATAGATGAGTTAGCGGATCTTATGTTAGTTGCTAGTAAAGATGTTGAAGCATCTATTATGAGAATTACGCAAATGGCACGTGCTGCCGGAATACATTTAATTATCGCTACCCAAAGACCATCAACTGATGTTATTACTGGTGTTGTTAAAGCGAATATTCCAAGCCGTATATCATTCGCTGTTTCTAGTAGTATTGATTCAAGGACTATTCTTGATATGACAGGAGCAGAAAAACTTCTTGGTAAAGGTGATATGTTATTCTTACCAATGGGGGAAGCTGATCCTGAACGTATTCAAGGAGCTTTTATCTCTGATGATGAGATTAAGAGAATAATAGATTATACGATTGAACAACAAAAAGCTGAATATGATCAATCTTTCATGAACTTATCAGGCGATAGTGAAAAGTCAGCTTCCCAAAAAGAAGATATGAGACAAGAGGAGGAGTATGACGATCCTTTATATAATGAAATTGTTGAGTTTGTTATTGAGACTCAGAAAGCCAGTGCATCCTTATTACAAAGAAGATTTAAACTTGGTTATAATAGAGCAGCTCGTATTATAGATTTATTAGAAGAAAGAGGTATTATTGGACCACCTAATGGATCTAAGCCAAGAGAAGTTCTTGTTAAATTAGATGATAATAGTGAAGAATAGGACTTAATTTATATAATTAAAACGCACAGTTTATATAATATTCTGTGCTTTTTTAATGCAAAAGTACAATTAAAATACAAGAAATTATAACAATAATGCAAGAAAATATAAAAATATTGCAAGAAATACTTTACAAATAGTTAAATAAATGTTATTCTTGATGCGTAAGGAGGCAGTTATATGACAAAAAGTTCTATGATTCAGGAAAAAGTGCTTGAATATTTGCAAGATGAAAAGAAACATACAGTACAAGAAATTAAAAAATATTTGCAAGAAAGTAACATTGGTAGTTATTCGGAAGGACAATTTTCTGGTTCTATAAATACTTTAATAAGAAACGGATCTATAAGAAAGATTAATAGGGGGGTATATGCAATTAAGATAGGAAGTGATAAGATGAAGAGCTGTTTCGTAATTTCACCAATAGGAGATGAAGGTAGTAATATAAGACTTAATGCTGATAAACTATTTAAGTATATTATTAAACCTGTTTGTGAAGAGTGTGGTTTTAAACCAATTAGAGTTGATCAAATTAATGATGCTAATTCAATTACGCAAACAATTATTGATCAATTAGAAGATGCTGATTTAGTAATTGCTGATATTTCAGGACATAATCCTAATGTTTTCTATGAAATGGGATTTAGGACAAGAACAAATAAGCCTATTATTCATTTGAAAACAAAAAATGAAAGATTGCCTTTTGATGTTAATACAATTAGAACTTTTGAGTATGATTTAACTGATTTAGATAGTGTTGCTAATATTAAAGAACGTTTAGCAAAGACAATAAAGTCATTTAATTATACAGAACAAGAAGAAGTTTCTAATAATGAAGATAGTGAAAGTAATACTTCATCTATTATGCCTGTTTTATATCAAATATTAGATTCTATTAATGAGTTAAAAAGTAATATTAAAAACTTTAATACAGAAACACTTGGAACAGTAATAAGTTCTATGCAAAGTTCTCAACCTAAAATATCTTCTGATACGGCGTTACAAATGCAATTAATTAATGGATTGTTTAATAATCCTGATAATGCAATTAAATTAGTTGAATTATCTAATGAACTTTCAAAAATTAAAAAATAAGATATTATTAGTTATGTAAAATAGTAGTTAGTATAAATTAGCTGCTATTTTTTTAATTGCGAAAAAGGACTCTATGTGCTAATATTGTTATAGATAATAAAGGTATAGGATTAAGAAATATAGATATCCTAATAGTAGTAAAGGAGTCTTATTATGTTTAAAAAGAAAGAAAATATTGCCATTATAGTATTGTTATTAGTAATGGTAGTAGCGATAATAGGAGTAAGCTACGCTGCGTTTAACTATTCTAAAGAGGGAACTACTCCAAATACTATTACAACAGGAGTAATAAGTATGACTTATACAGAAAGTGATAATGTCTTAAATATAACAGGAGCCTTACCAACAACTGATAAAACAGGAAAGACAAGAACAATAGAAGGAGAATACTTTGATTTTACAGTAAGTAGTACCATAACAGGTAATGCTAATATAAATTATGAAATAAGTGCTAAAAAAGAAGATGGCAATACTATAGATGGTTCTAATATAAAACTATATTTAACAAGATTAACTGATGATGGAGAAGAAGAGTTAATGACTCCTGAAACTTATAATGAAGAAAAGTCATCAAACACATATACAGGAAGACCCTCAGGAGAGATGAGTTTATATACAAGTAGTATGAGTGCAAGTGATAGTAATAACTATAGACTTAGAATGTGGGTTGATGAAGATTACAATCCTCAAGGAGATGGAGGCAATCTAACATTTAGCGTTAGAATAAATGTCTATGGATTAGATGGGGATTCTATTCTTGTAGAACCAAATGCTCCAGAATTAGATGATAATATGATTGCAGTAAGATATAATGGAACTGATTGGGTCAAAGCTGATAGTAGTACTAACAATTGGTATAATTATGATAAACAAGAATGGGCCAATGCTGTAACCGTATCATCATCAACGAGAGATAGTTATTTAAGTGCACCAGTAGGTTCAACAATATCAATGAATGATATAGAGACCATGTGGGTATGGATACCAAGATATAGTTACACAATAGGAAGTGTTGATGGTATAAACTATTATGGCAAACAAGGCGATTATTTAGATACAACACCAACACAAGCCTTACCAGGGGAGATAGATGTTAAGTTTGTAAGTACAAGTACAAAAGATAGAGGAACAGCAAGATATGTAGTACGTGATGGAATACAATCTAATAGTTGGTATACTCCAGATGCTTTTACGTTTGGTGATACAGAATTAAGTGGAATTTGGGTAGGAAAGTTCGAGACAAGTAGTAGTAATCCTTCTGCTAGTTATGGAGGAGGAAATACAACAGAATTAGATCCAATGATAAAACCAAATGTACCAAGTTGGAGGTATATAAATGTAAGTAATGCTTTTACAGTATCTCAAAAGATGAACGATGATGGAAATAGATACGGTTTTAGTATTAATATAGACACTCATATGATGAAGAATAGCGAATGGGCAGCGGTAAGTTATTTAAGTCAGTCTAAGTATGGAAAGTTAGGCAATGAAAACTTTACAGGAACGAATAAAGAGGTATATCAAAATAAGAGCGATCAATATATAACAGGATGTAGTTATGGAAGACCAAGTAATGGGAATGGAGATTATGGATGCCAATATATCTATAATCAAAGTACTGGAGGAACAGGAGCCAGTACAACAGGAACAATCTATGGAGTATACGATATGAGTGGAGACTCATGGGAATATGTAATGGGAAACTATAATGATATAAGCAGTACTTCAGGCTTTAGTGAACCATTGACATTAGAAAGTAAATATTATGATAAGTATACAAGTGATAATGTTAGCACAGCATGTAATGAAAGTGAGTGTTTAAGTCATGGTTTAAGGGAAACGGCAGGTTAGTATAATGACTTAAAAACTATGGTAAATGAAGAACACCCATGGATGGTGCGTGGCGGCGGCTTTAATAATCCTACTCATGCTGGTGTGTTTTATTTTAGTTACACTGGTATTGCTGGCGAAGCAAATAATTATAGAACATTCCGTCTTGTCATAAGCCCAAGTCTTTAAAAAACTAGTTGCACATCTTAATACATTTGTGTTAATATTAAATCAATAAGAGTAAGAAAGAAGGTAAAATTATGAAGAAATTATGTTTACAATATGTTACCTGGGGGGGGCGCTTTTTACTTGTAGAATAAGTAATATAGTTACTTTCTTTCATAATGTAAGAAGAATAGAGTAGGAGTCTTCTATTCTTTTTTACGTGTAATTATGAAAGGAGTATTAAAATGAATGAGAAAAAGAAATACATAATAATTTCAGTAGTAATAATATTAATAAGTGTAATAGCATTAATAGGATCAAGTTATGCACTACTTACAATAACATTAGAAGGAGATAAAGATATTACTTTAACAGCAGGTATTCTAAGTGTTGATTTCACTGAAGGTAATACTATTAACTTAGATAATGCTTCACCTATTTCAGATAGCGGGGGATTAAAGACTACTCCCTATACATTTACTATAACTAATACAGGAAATATAAATGCCTATTATCATGTATCGCTTGAAGAAGATAGTAACAATACATTAGATAATAGTTATATAAAGATGAGACTTATAAATAATTTAGGATATGATAGTGGAGTAGTGAAAGTAAATGATTATGGAAAAGGAGAATTTGATATAAAAGGAGAAGAACTATTAGAACCAAGTGATACAGTAACATATACTTTATGGATGTGGCTAGATGAGATGTCAGGAAATGAGGTACAAGGGACAATATATCAAAGTAAGATAGTAGTTACTAGTTATGATAGAAAAGGAAATACTCCAAATGAACCAGTGCTAGATGATAACATGATTGCAGTACGTTATGATGGAAGCAATTGGGTAAAAGCAGATACAAGTAATAATTATTGGTATAATTATAATAATGGAGAGTGGGCAAATGCTGTAACAGTAAGTAGTGATACAAGAGATAATTATTTAAGTGCAGAAGTAGGTACAGTTGTATCAATGGATGATATAGAGACAATGTGGGTATGGATACCAAGATATAGTTATAGTATAGGAAGTGAAGATGGAACAAACTATTATGGAAAACAAGGAGATTATTTAGAAAGTACACCAAGCCAATCTTTACCAGGAGAGATAGATGTAAAATTTGTAGATAAAAGTATAAAAGATAGAGGGACTGCAAAGTATGTAGTTAGTGATGGAATTGGGTCTAATAGTTGGTATACCCCAGATGCCTTTACCTTTGGAGATGAGGAATTAAGTGGAATCTGGGTAGGAAAGTTCGAGACAAGTAGTAGTAATCCAGAAGCAGAAAATGGAGGAGGAAATGTAACTACTTTAGATGCGATGGTAAAACCAAATGTAACTAGTTGGAGAAATATAAATGTAAGTAATGCGTTTAATGTAAGTTTAAAGATGAACGATGAAGGAAACAGATATGGCTTTACTAGTAATATTGATACCCATATGATGAAGAATAGTGAGTGGTCGGTAGTAAGTTATTTAAGTCAAAGTAAATATGGAAAGTTAGGAAATGCAAATTTTGCAGGAGCGAATAAAGAAGTATACCAAAATAAGTCAAATGAGTTTATAACAGGATGTAGTTATGGAAGTCCAAGTAATTCTAATACCGATTATGGCTGTCAATATACATATGATATAGAAATAAGTGGAATAGGAGCCTCAACAACAGGAACAATCTATGGAGTGTATGATATGTCAGGAGGAGCATGGGAATATGTAATGGGTAATTATAATGATATAATAGGAGGAAGTGAATTTGAAATTATGCCAGAATCAAAATATTATGATAAATATACAAGTCCTGATGTAAGTACAGCCTGTAATGGTAATAAATGTTTATCACATAATTTGGACACTTTAGGTTACTACAATGATGATAAATATTTTGTTAGTTCAGAAAACTCATGGTTAGTACGTGGTGCTAGTTTTGATTACAATGATGTTGGCATATTTAGTATTGGTCCAAGTGTTAGTTATAAGGGTAGTAATTCTAGTGGTAATTCCTTCCGTCTAGTCGCAACAATAAAATAACATTTACAATTTATATATAAATTAATATTGTTTTAAAAGTTATACTATAATTAAAGATAAGGTGTTGATTAAAGTGAAGAGATTTAATAATAGAAAAAAGATAAAA
>CAMMBX010000034.1 GCA_946494345.1 uncultured Mycoplasmatota bacterium
TTGGGTGAAATTTATGGAGAAAATATTAATTGTAGAAGATGATGAAACTTTAAGAGACGAGCTATCTAATTTATTATCTAATTCTGGATATGAAGTATTAGTGTTAACAGACTTTAAAAATAGTAAAGAAGAGATTATTAATTTAAATCCTGATTTAATTCTTTTAGATATAAATATTCCTTATCTAAATGGAGAGGTATTACTTAAAAGTCTTCGTGATGATAAAGTAAATACTCCAGTTATTATGCTTACTAGTAGTAATAAAACAATTGACGAAGTATTATCTATTAGTTATGGAGCGGATGATTATATTACTAAACCATATAATCCTACAATACTATTACTTAGAATTAATAATATCTTCAAAAGAATGAAGAAAAGCTTTGATTACTTAGAATATGATGATTTAAAAATATATCCTAATAAGGGAATTGTTGTTAAAAATGGAGAAGAGTTTTACTTAACAAAAAATGAAATGTTAATCTTTACTTATCTTTTAAATAATAGAGGAAATATTGTGAGCCGTGATGATTTAATGAGTTATTTATGGAATAGTGACCTTTATATAAATGATAATGCTTTGACAGTTAATATTAGTAGATTAAGAGGAAAACTTTATGATATGGGTTATAGTGACGTTATTGTTACAAGAAAGGGAGAAGGTTATTTATTAAAATGAAATTAAGTACTTATTTAAAAGATAAACTTTATGCTTTTTTAATCTTTGTTGTTTATATAATCATATTAATACTATTCTTAATCGCTTTAAAGCTAACTAGCAGTATTATTATCTTTATAACTGTTTTTACTGTTGTTATCTTTTCTTTAATATTACTTTATGATTACTTTAGAAAAAGAAAGTTTTATAATGAATTGCTTGATAAATTAAACACTTTGGATAAAAAATATCTTTTAATTGAGATGTTACTTGAGCCTAACTTTTTAGAAGGTAAGATACTTTATGATGTCTTAGATGAAGTTAATAAGAATGAACACGATTTAATAAGTAAGCTAAAAAAGAGGCAGGATGACTTTAAAGAATATATAGAATTGTGGATACATGAAGTTAAACTCCCCCTTGCTAGTCTTACTTTAATGAATAGAAAAGATAAAAGTACTTTAAGAGTGTTAAAAGAATTAGAAGACTATGTAGAACAAATTTTATATTACGTAAGATGTGAAAATGCTAATAATGATTATCTAATAAAAGAATGGGACTTAGATACTATTATTAAAAATGTAGCTTTAAGAAATAAAGATGACCTACTTGCTTTAAATATAGACTTTAAAGTAGATAATTGTAACTTGAAAGTCTTAACAGATTCTAAATGGCTAGAATTTATTATTAATCAAATTGTTAGTAATAGTATTAAATATAAAAAAGATAAAGATGCTTTTATTGAAATAACTGGTAAAGACTATAAAAATTATATTACTATTACTATTTATGACAATGGTAAAGGTATTAGTAAAAGTGATTTACCAAGAGTTTTTAATGAGACTTTTACAGGTGCTAATGGAAGAATTGCTAGTTCTAAATCTACAGGTATGGGACTTTATTTATGTAGAGAGTTATGTGAAAAATTAGGACATAAAATAGAGATTGATTCTAAGATAGATGAATACACTAAAGTTATTATTACCATTTATAAGAAAGATTTTTATAATGTTACAAAAAAGTAAGGTTCTGTAAGGTTAAACAAACGACAAATGACATAAATAGTAGTATATTTCTATACAAGGAGGAAAATATATGTCAAATTTATTAAAGATTGATAATATTGAGAAGTATTATGGGTCAAGAAGTGGTTTAACTAAAGCGATTAATAATATTTCTTTTGAGGTAAGTAAAGGTGAGTTTGTTGCTATTATGGGTTCATCTGGTAGTGGTAAAACTACTTTACTTAACTGTATTTCTACTATTGATAGAGTAACTTCAGGTCATATTTATATGAATGGTGTTGATATTACTAAACTAAAGGGAAATGACTTAAATAAGTTTAGAAGGGAAGAGTTAGGCTTTATCTTTCAAGACTTTAATCTTTTAGATACCTTAACTGCATATGAAAATATTGCCTTAGCTTTATCTATTCAAGATAAGGGTTATAAAGAGATAGATAGTCTTATTAAAGATACGGCTAAAAAACTAGGTATAACTCATATTCTAAACAAATATCCATATCAAATGAGTGGTGGTGAAAAACAAAGAGTTGCTAGTGCTAGAGCGATTATTACAGAGCCTAAACTAATACTTGCCGATGAACCTACAGGAGCTTTAGACTCTAAATCTAGTAAGATGTTACTTGATAGTTTTAATTACTTAAATGATGAGTTAGATGCAACTATTTTAATGGTTACTCATGATGCTTTTACTGCTAGTTATGCAAAACGGGTAATATTTATTAAAGATGGAAAGATATTTAATGAAATTATAAGGGGAGATAAGAGCAGAAAAGAGTTCTTTGATGAAATTATTGATGTAGTTACCCTTTTAGGAGGGGATTTAAATTATGCTCTTTAAGCTGGCTTTTAAAAATATTAAGAAGAGTGTTAGTGACTATGCTATTTACTTTTTTACTTTAGTACTTGGTGTTGCCATATTCTATGTTTTTAATGCTATAGACAGTCAAACAGCGATGATGAAAGTATCAGAGAGTACTAGAGATATTATAGACTTAATGTTAAATATGTTAAGTGGTGTCTCTGTCTTTGTTTCTTTTGTTCTAGGCTTTCTTATAATTTATGCTTCGAGGTTTTTAATGAAACGAAGAAATAAAGAGTTTGGTATTTATATGACTCTTGGTATGAGTAAAGGTAAAATATCTAAAATATTAGTTGTCGAAACATTTTTAATTGGTTTATTATCACTTGTAGTAGGACTTGTTTTAGGTTGTGCTTTATCCCAAGTGATGAGTGTTATCGTTGCCAATATGTTTGAAGCAGATCTTACAGAGTTTACTTTTGTCATAAGTACTGAGGCAATTGTTAAGACGATAATTTACTTTGGTATCATGTACTTACTTGTAATGATATTTAATACGATTAGTGTCTCACGTTGTAAGTTAATAGATTTAATAAATGCTAATAAAAAGACTGAAACTGTTAAGTTAAAAAATCCATATCTTTGTATAGTTATCTTTATAGTAGCCGTTGCTATACTAGGATATTCTTATTATTCTGTAACTGTTGGTGTAGATAACCTAAGAGAGACATGGCGAATATTCTTAATTATAGGTCTTGGTGCCTTAGGAACATTTTTACTATTTTTCTCATTATCAGGACTTGTCTTAAGAGTATTACAACACTTTAAGAAGTTCTATTATAAAGGACTAAATAGTTTTACGATAAAACAGTTTAGTAGCAAGATTAATACAACAGTGTTTTCAATGACAGTTATATGTTTAATGTTATTTGTAACAATTTGTGTCTTTTCAAGTTGTATGTCAATGAAAAATGCCATGACAGCGAACTTAAAAGAGTTGGCACCTGTTGATATAGAGCTTGCTAAAACTAGAGATATACCAAGAGAGTTTATAGAAGAGTATGGTTATAGTGAAGGGCAGGTAAATAACTCTTATCAAAGTATAGAAGATGATTTAAATAGTGTAGGATTTAATATAAATGACTATTATAAAGATATAGTCAGTATTAATACTTATACCACAGTTGAACTTACTGTTAGAGATACTTTAGGTAGTGCTTATAATGAAATATATAAGAAATATCCATTTATGACTTATGATGCAGTTGAAGAAATTGTTACAATAAGTGATTATAATAAAGCGGCTAAAGTACTTGGACTTGATACTTATAGCTTAGATGATGATGAATATTTAGTTATCGCTGATTATGATAATATGGTTAGTGTTAGAAATATGGCTTTGAAGGCTTCTGCAACTATTACTATTTCAGGTAAAACCTATTATCCTAAGTATGATAAATGTATGGATGGTTTCTTAGAGATATCTAATAGTCATGTTAATGATGGAATATTTATTGTGCCAGATGATGCTGTTAGTAATTTAACAGTAGAAAAAGAATACTTATATGCTAACTATAAAGCTGATACTGATGAAGGAAAACAGGAAATAGAAAATTTATTACTAAGTAAAAGTGATGCTCTTGAAAATATTGAATCAACATTAGGTGCTAGTACAAGACTTTCTATATATGAAGGTAGTGTAGGACTAGGGGCTTTAGTTACCTTTATTGGTCTATATCTTGGAGTAATCTTCTTAATAAGTAGTGCTGCGATACTTGCTTTAAAAGAGTTAAGTGAAGCGACAGAAAATAAAGAAAGATTTAAGATGTTAAGGAAAATTGGTGCCGATGAGAAGTTAATTAATAAAGCCTTGTTTAGACAAATAGCGATATTCTTCTTAGCACCACTTGTAGTTGCCATTATCCATTCAATCTTTGGTATAATATTCTGTAATTATATCTTAGAAACATTTGGTAATGAGAGCTTATTACTTGCCATAGTTTTAACAGCAGTATTCCTTGTAGTAATATATGGTGGTTACTTGTTAATTACATATTACTGTAGTAAGAGAATAATTAAAGAATAATATATTTAAACCTATCGAGTTGATAGGTTTTTCTTTTTGTTGTTCACTTCCGAACACTTTATATGGTAAGTGTATATAAAAAGCAGTATAATTAGATAAAGGAGTTTGATACTTATGAAAAACTTATTAAAAAGTCCTTTATTTTATGGAGTTATTTATGTAATATTATATTTTATTGGTTACCTAGTCCTTGCTCATTATAACTATACTTACTTTGGTATTATTAAACTTGTTTCTATTATAATAATTTTAATAACTATAGTTTTGGCTATTATAAGTATATATAAAACAAAGAAAGAAAAGAAAATTAAGCTTTTTTCATCGTATATATTTATTGAAGTAGTGACTGTTATATTATTATTCTTAATTTTAGGTTATTTTTTAGGTGATAGAGATAGTGTCGTTACTCTTTATAATAAAAGACTAGTTGAATCAAAGAGTAGATTTTTAGCAAGTGATACAGTTTTCTATTATGACTATATTAATCCTTTTGTTAGAGGAAATACTTTAAGAAAGAAAATGTATTATGATAAAAAGATTAGTAAAGAAGATTATTTAAGGACAGAATTTTTTGATGATAATGGTAACGTAATTAAAGATACATATAGTCAAAATATTGAAGAAGAAATAGAGGTAATGGATGTTAAAAATGGTAGTTATGGTTCTACGACAATAGAGAGCTTTTTATCAAGTATTTTAGATGAAAGTAGATTTAATAAGACTGATATCATTAGAGTAAGAGTTATTGATACAGCTTTAGCAGGTAAAGATATAATTATTGTAGAAAAGTCTACTGATAATGGCTTAAGTTTTAAAAATATTTTAAAAAATGAAGATAAATATTTAATTGTAAATAGAGATACTGATGTTACTTTTGTTGATGAAGAGATAGGCTTTATCTTTGATTTAGGATTGTTAGGTAAAGATGATAGATATAAAAAGTTCTTAGTTACAACTGATGGTGGGGAGTCTTTTAGAGATGTTTCTATTACGATAAATGGTTATGGTAGTTTAGATTACTATTATATTAATAATACCCCTCGTCTTAAAGGTGATAAGCTAGTTTTAGATGTATCAGTTCCAGATGGTAATGATTTAAAAGATATAGAGTTAGTAAGTAATGATGATGGCTTAACATTTAGTAATTAAAAAGGAGAGATATTAATAGAACAGAAGAAGTAGAAGAGGTTTTAAATAAAAACTATTGACTCTCCCCTTAAGGTCAATGATATATTCATGGTGAAAGGAGGAATAATATGTATAGAATAGGTGAATTTTCATATCTTTGTGAGTGTACTATAAAAACATTAAGACATTATGAGAAAATGGGTATTTTAATACCTAAAGAAGTTGATGACTTTACAGGATATAGATACTACAGTGATGAACAAGTTAGTATTTATAACAATATTAAAACATTACAAGAAGCAGGTTTCACTTTAAAAGAAATAAAGAATATTCTTGATAATCCTAAAGATAATAATATTTTAAAAGAGGTAGAAGAATTAACTAATGATTATCAAGATAAGTTAAAGAAACTTGAAGAAATTAAAAATAAACTAAGAGGGGGAGTTTATATGGAATTAATTAAAAATCCTATATTTGTTATGATAGGGGAGTTTAAAGAGTTAAAGACAAGAGATGATTTTAAGAAAGAGTTAGATGCTATTGATAAGAAAGTTGGTACTAATTGTAGAAACTTTTCTAAGTTGCCAAGTGTCTTAATTAGTTATGAAGTAGGTTTTAAAGAAGATAATATTACTTGTTTTATAGGTAGAGTTTTAAATGATGAGTTAAAAACTAATTATAATTTTGTTAAAGTAATGGAATCTATGGGTTTAGAAGTATTAACTGATAATAAAGTAGAGACTTTGTTACATACATCAAGTATCGATGATGTAATAGATACTTATAAAGAAATGATTAAGTATGCAAATAGTAATAATATTCAAATAAGAGGAGAATTTATAGAAATATATAATTATGATAAAACTGATATATATGTAGAAGCTTATGACCTAACTAAAGATAATGAGGATGCTTTAATACATGAGAAACAGTTAGTTGAAAAGTTTAAGACTACTGAACCTATTTATGATTCTAAATATGTTGGTAAATGGTGTTTACAAGGACAAATAGTAGAACCTTTGAAGATATTTAATCCTAATAAAGAACATTTTATGCCTGATACTAAGTATAAAGAATTAATCTTATATAAAGATGGTACAACCAATTATGATAATGTAACTTGGAGAGATGATTATCTACTTATAAAAAATAATGGTAAAATAGTTGAAAATCGTTTATATCAAGAAACATCTAAAGAGGGTACTAGATATTTAGGGATATTAATGAATGATATAAATATTAATGCAAGACCTTATAGATATTATTATAAAGAAGTTAAAGATAGAGATTAATTTTTCTATCTTTTTAAATGTTTAAATAAACTATTTTATTATCATGTCCTTCAATTAATTTAACTAAATCATTAAATTTTAAGAAAATAGTATAGTCATTTCTATTAGGATGAACTCCTATAGTTTTATTAATTAACTCCTTATCAAAAACAAAGATGACTTTAGAGTTTTTATCATAGATAAATCCTAGCGGTGAGACAGAACCTTTACATACATTTAGGTATTTCTTTAATCTTTCTGGACTTCCAAAAGAAAGTCGTGTACTATTTAAGTTATTAGCAAGGCTTTTAATATCTACAGTTTTATTAGGCAAACAAGTAACTAAATAATGTATTTTACCATTAGCATTTCTTAAAAAGATGTTTTTAGGAATAAGACCTTCTTTAACAAGATTAATGTCTTTTATTTCGTCCATAGTATAAACTTTTTGATGTTTAATCATTTTATATTCAATATTTTTGTTATCTAAAAGTTCTAATATTTTTTCCATAATACACCTCAATTTACTTAAATATTAGCATAAATGATCTAAAAAATAAACTTTTGAAAAAGGATTAACATTTTGTGAAATTATGTTGACAACTCTAAATATTAGTGATAAATTAATTACTAACATTTGAAGAGGGTGGAGTTATGAGTGTACTTTTTAAAGAAAAATACAATATTAAATCTATTATAATAATTATAATATTTTCTTTAATTGTGTTTTCATGCTCTTTATATTTAAAATGATGTTGACACTGGGGCGACTTATCGCCTCGGTGTCTTTTTCTTTTTTGGGAGGTGTTATATGAATGATTTAAATATTAATGATTTACTTGCTAAAATTGCTGAGTATAATAATGAAGAAATTGATATTATTAGGAAAGCATATTCTTATGCTGAAGAATTGCATAAAGGACAAAAACGTCAGAGTGGGGAAGATTATATTACTCATCCTTTGAATGTTGCTTATATTCTTGCTGACATGCATGCTGATAGAGATACAGTTTGTGCAGGACTTTTGCATGATACTTTAGAAGATACAAGTATTACTAAGGAAGATATTGCTAGTATCTTTAATAAAGATATTGCTAATCTAGTAAATGGAGTAACAAAGATTAGTAAAATGAATTTTTCGACAAAACAAGATCAAAACCTTGCTAATACAAGAAAGATAATTACAAGTATTACTGAAGATGTAAGAATAATAATTATTAAATTAGCAGATAGACTTCATAATATGAGAACATTAGGATTCAAGTCAGAATTTAAACAAAAAGAAAATGCTATGGAAACTATGGATATTTTTGTTCCTCTTGCTTACTATATTGGTGCCTATCGTATTAAAAGTGAACTTGAAGATTTATCATTACAATATCTTTATCCTGATAAATATAAGAGAATTGAAGATATTAAATTAAGAATAGAAGATGATAGTAGGCACTGTTTAGAAGAAATGTTACAAACTATAAATGGGATATTAAATGATGAAGATATACCTCATGAAATAAAAGTAAGAACTAAAAACATTTATGGAATATATAAGAGAATGGAACAAGGACATAAAATATCTGATATTCATGATTTATTATCTCTTAAAACAAGTATAAATAATATTTCTAATTGTTATCAAACTCTTGGTTTAATTCATTCAAAGTATCATCCAATTAATGAAAAGTTTAAAGATTATATATCTAATCCTAAGACTAATATGTATAGATCACTTCATACAACAGTATTTGGTGAGGATGATAGATTAGTGCAAATACAAATTAGAACATTTGATATGGATAAGATTGCATCATTTGGATTAACTGCTCATTGGGATATAAATAAAGGCGAAGCTAGAAATGTAATGCAGAAAGATCTAAAAGATAAATATCAGTTCTTTAACTCTTTAGTTGAAATAAATAGTGTTTTTGCAGATAATCAAGAGTTTGTTAATCAAGTTAAAAGAGAATTGTTTACAGATAAAGTTTATGTATATACTTCTAAGGGTGAAATTATAGAATTGCCTAAAGGATCAACTGCTATAGACTTTGCTTATAAAATTCATTCTAATATAGGAAATACAATGGTATCTGCAATTGTTAATGATAGACCTGTTGAAGCAGATTATGTATTGCAGAATAAAGACAGGGTGAGAATTATTACTGACATTTTATCTTATGGCCCTAGAGAAGAGTGGTTAGATAAAGTTAAAACTACTAAAGCTAAGAGGAAAATAAGAGAGTTTAGAAAAAAAGAGTGAGATGATTAGATTGAAGAGATGTAATTTTAGTTATTTGTATAGTGAACCCAATATAGATAGTATAGAAAAATTTATTAATCAATTAAATATTAAATATAGTGCTAGTTTTGAAAAGCTTGAATCATCAAGTAATAAAATTTTACTAAGTTATGATAAAGATAAATATATTGAATTAATAAAGGAACATAAAAATATTGTATTGTCACTTATTAAAGAAGTTATCAACTTCTTTCCACAGTTATCTAATGTGCCTCATATTGTTTTTATACATGGTAGTTTTGCTAAAACTTTAAACAGGATTAATAGCGATATAGATTTAAATATTTTATATCCTAACAATTTTAAAAGTGAAATATTGCCAATCGAAGAAATTATTTCAATAATTTTACAAAAAGTTGTTGGATATAGTGGTAGGGATAAAATACATACTATGATGCTTTATACATATAATGATTTAAATGATAGTTTGGTTGAGTCTACTGAAGAATGTACTATTTCGTTTCCAAATAAACAAATTTATAAGTATTACTGTCGACCGAATTATGATGAAATAATGTATAAAATAAAAAATTCTTCTAGAGATTATAATGATTTTTTAAATTATATAAGAAATAATATTACTACTGGTAAGTGTGAAGAATGGTGTTATTCTTATGAACAATTAATTACTAATTGTGAGAACTATAATATATATGATGCGTTAAATAGTATTGATGAAGATAATGTAGATAGAACGAATTATATTAATTATAATAAGTTAATAGAAAAATTAAAGAAGAAAATGGATGAATATAGTTTTGATATTAATAACGTAGATACAATTAGTGATGTTAATCATAATTTAAAAGTTAAAAATTTAGGATTTATATACAAAACATTATCATTAATAAGAAGATATTTATTTATTAATGAAATTTCAGTAAATGGTTTGGATTTCTTTGAAATATTCGATAAACAAGAATTTATTAAGTTATTTTCTAGCAAAGAGTTGGAGATTGTAAAAACTAATATTTTTAGATATCTTTGGCAACTTTCAAGACTGGAAAGTTTGTTTATAAGTAGGAATATTAATTTTAGTTCTAGAAATTATGATAGTT
>CAMMBX010000035.1 GCA_946494345.1 uncultured Mycoplasmatota bacterium
ACAATTAAATGCAACTATTCCTATTTTTAGGTTGCATTTACTTTTTCAGTTCAGTGACAAATTTTAAGTAAATCACTTATTTGATTAAGATATTTATTTCTTATATAAAATATGTTAAAATATATAGCGAGGGGCGATGTCTATGGAAGAACATATTATAAATATGGATGAAAAAAATACTTTGGCAATGAAGCTTCTTCATTATTTTATTACTGAAAAAGGATATACTCCTATAATATTACAAGGAGCTGAAGATGAAATTTGGCTTGAAAATTTAGATGAAGATTATAAAGTCGTTAGATTAGTAATGAGATATATTCATAATGATGAACAATATAAATTCGATGTTTTTAAGACTAATAGAATCCTAAGAAAGATAAAGAAGAAGACTTTATCGTTTAAATTAAATACTTTAAGTATCTTTTTAGATCTTGGAGGAAGTGTTAATTTAGATGAATTTAAAACTGATAATATAACAGCAGTTGAAGTTCATGAAGATGCTGATATTAAGAAAAATAAACTATTAAAGTCTATCTTTCCTGATATAGCACGTAAATTAAAGTTTAATGAAGAAGGAGTAGAATTATTTATTAAAGTTACTAATGATATAAATGATCACAACAAGAAAGATCAAGAAAAAGTAGCAGATGTTTTCACTCCTAAAAAGCCTATCATTACATATGCTTTAATTATCATTAATCTTTTTGTTTTCTTGCTTCCTACTTTTATGGGAAACTTTGATGAAGTAACTGCATATCTTGGTTCCTTTGGTCCTTTTGTTAAAATGGGACAGTATTATAGACTACTAACAGCAGCATTTGTTCATGCAAATATTGCACATCTTTTATTTAACATGTATGCTTTATGGATTATTGGTATGCAACTAGAAAGCTTTATTGGTAAATGGCGCTTCCTAGTAGTCTACTTATTTAGTGCCATATGTGGTTCCCTACTATCAGTAGCAGTAACACCAAATGCTTTAAGTGTTGGTGCCAGTGGTGCTATCTTTGGTTTATTAGGAGCTTTATTATACTTTGGTTATCATTATCGTATTTATTTAGGTACCGTTATTAAAAGCCAAATTATTCCGTTAATTGTTATTAACCTTTTACTTGGTTTTATGGTTCCTGGAATAGATAATGCCGCTCATATTGGAGGATTAATTGGTGGCTGCTTAATGATGATTGGTGTAGGAGTTAAATACAAAAGTAGTAATTTTGAAAGAATTAATGGCTTAATAGTTAGTTTGATCTTTTTCTGCTTTTTAGTATATATGGCTTTATTTGCCTAAAATAAATTAGGTTTATACCTAATTTTTCTTTAATTACAACCACGAACGAAAGTTTTACAACAAATAAGAGAAAGGCGGTGATAACTTGATAGTAGGAGTTTTAGTAGAAATAACTAATAAAAGTGTTGATAGAATCTTTGATTATATCGTTCCTAAAGACTTAGAAAAAGAAATAGCAATAGGTAAAAGAGTTGAAGTTCCCTTTGGAAGTAGAATACTAGTTGGTTTTATCTTAGAAATAAAGCAAACCAGCGATACTGACAAACTAAAAGAAATAATTAAAGTTTTAGATAAAGAGGTAATATTAACTGAAGAATTATTAAACTTAGGAAAATACTTACAAAAGACAACTCTAGCTTCCTTAATAAGTTGTTATCAAGTTATGCTTCCTAAAGGTTATAAGGCAAGTATTAAAAATAATATTAATAAGAAATATAGAAAAGTATATTATTTAAGTGATCTTACTGATAAAAAAATAACTCCTAGACAAAAGGAAGTTATAGAATTATTTAAAGAAAAAGATAGATTAAGTCGTGATGACTTAAAAGATATCTCTATATCTATTCTTAATACTTTAGTAAAAAATAAAGTATTAGAAGTAAAGAAAGAAGAAGTCTATAGACTAGATTATGCTAAAACTGAAAAGAAAATAAAAGAGTTAACCCCCCTTCAAAAAAATGCTGTTACTAATATCTTAAACACAGAAAAAACTGTATCCTTATTATATGGTGTTACTGGTAGTGGTAAGACCGAAGTATATATGGAATTAATTGATAAATATTTAAAGAAAGGGCTTAAAAGTATTGTTTTAGTACCAGAAATATCTTTAACGCCTCAATTAATTAAACGTTTTGAAGAAAGATTTAAAGATAATATAGCATTATTACATAGTGCCTTATCAGATGGTGAGAAATATGATGAATATAGAAGAATTGTAAAAGGAGAAGTAGATATTGTAATAGGTGCTAGAAGTGCTGTTTTTGCACCTTTAAAAAATCTTGGACTTATTATTATAGATGAATGTCATAGTGACTCTTATAAACAAGATAATAGCCCTAAATATAATGCTAAAGATGTAGCGATAAAACGTGCTAGTGATTTAGGAGCGAAAGTAGTACTTGGTAGTGCAACACCTATGTTAGAAGAGTATGCTAGAGGCTTAAAGAATGTCTTTAATCTTGTAACATTAGATAGACGTGTTAACGGTAAAGAGTTACCTAAAGTAGAACTTATAGATATGAATAAGGAAGTAGGTAAATCTAAAGGACATTTTTCTCAACCTTTAATAGATGAGATTAATAAGACTATCGAAAGAGGTGAACAAGTAATTCTTCTTTTAAATAGACGAGGTTACTCATCTTTTGTTACTTGTTCAAACTGTGGTGAAAGTGTAAAATGCCCAAACTGTGATATCACTTTAACTTATCATAAGAGTAGTAATATCTTAAGATGCCATTATTGTGGTTATGCTACTAAGTATGTTGTAACGTGTCCTAACTGTCATAAAGACTCTTTAAAAGACTTAGGTGTTGGAACTGAAAAAATAGAAGAAGAACTTAAGATGATATTACCTAAGGCAAGAGTACTTAGAATGGATATTGATACTACTAGCAGAAAAGGAGCACACAAGAAAATAGTTGATGCCTTTAGTAAGAAAGAAGCAGATATATTACTAGGAACTCAAATGGTTGCCAAGGGCCTTGATTTTCCTAATGTTACACTAGTAGGAGTAATAAATGCTGATACATCACTAATGCTACCTGACTTTAGAAGTAGTGAGAAAACTTTTGATTTACTTAATCAAGTATCAGGAAGGGCTGGAAGAAGTGAAAAAAGTGGTAAAGTTATTTTTCAAACCTTTAATCCTGATAATTATGCTATTAAGTGTGCTAAAGAAAATGATTATAAATCTTTTTATAAAGAAGAGATGAAAAATAGAAAATTGATGAAGTATCCTCCTTACTATTATCTTGTCTTAATAAATGTATCTAGTAAAGATAGTAAACTAGCTTTAATAGAATCTAAAAAGTGTGAGAAAGTCTGTCATAAGTACTTAGATAAAACTATTATTTTAGGGTCTAGCCCTGCTACTATCTTTAAAAAACAAAACATTTATCACTATCAATTAATTCTTAAATATCAGTATCAAGATAATATTCATGAAGTCTTAGAAAAACTAGTAGAGTATTATGCTACTAATAATAAAGTTAATTTAGAAGTTGACTTTAATCCGATACATATGTAGAATAAGAAAATATGAAAGAAGGGATTATTGTGATAGAATTACCTAAAGAAATAAAAAGCATTAAGGGTAGTGTATACTCTTTTGTCGATAAGGGAACTGAAAGATATGCATATATTTTAAATGAAGGAACAGATAAGGAATTTCATTTAACTGTTCTTTTGCCTTATTCCTCTAGACCTGATATATCTTTTGATATTATTGATGATAGTAGAGAATTTGTAAATGGTTTTAAATTAGTACAGACTGCTAATATGGAGTATGCTTATGTTAAAGAAGAAGATAGTACTTTATTACCATTTAGATATGATATTGCTACTGATTTTAATGAATATGGTTATGCTATGGTTGGTAAAGATGGAAAGGTTTCTTGGATAGATAAGAATTTTAAGTATCTTAATAGTAAGTATGAAATGGTTAAAGAAGATAGTAGCAAGTTTAATGGCTTTTTAAGTGTAAGTGATTTTAGTAAAGGAGAACATCCTTTGTCTAAAGTTTGTTCATGTGGTTATGATTGGAATATGAAAACAAGTTATTTTGGTGTAGATGGAAAGATAAAAAAATTTGCTAGATATGATGGAGAAATAATTAGAGATGGTGATTCTATTAAAAAGTTTTCATATTATAGTGAAGATTTTAACGATAAGGGGTATGCTACTGCGAATAATGATTGGCTTATCTTATTATCTAGTGGCTACTATTTATCTGCTAAAAATTTAATAAGGATTTGTGAAGAGAAAGGATTTTTAGATACTATGAATAATAAAATAGAAAAACAAGAAAGAAACTATATTAAGTTTTTAAGAGATGTAGAGAAAAAGACTATGGATTTTTTAGATAATATATCTCAAACTATTAATTTAGAAACTGAATATAATATAATAGGGATAGAGTCAAGAAACCAAGAATTAATATCTCAGTATGGAGAAGATGTTTATAAAAGAGCTATTGAAGAAGTTAATAATAATTATAGAAAATTAGCTTTCTTAACTATGGATAACTTAATGATTACCCAAGTAATAGATATAACTTTATTTCAAAACTTACTTGCTAAAAGAGGAATACCTTCATATATAGATAGCGAAGAGAATGTCTTTCATTATAATGCCATTAATCATGTTAAAAAGAAAAAATAGTTATATGTTAGATACTTACGCAAACGTAGCATTTATGATATTATGAATATGTAAAGAAATTTACATAAACTAAAAAAGGAACACTTAATATTGCCATGTTGGGTGTTACCATAATAAATATTAGTGCCACCTAAATCATTGCTGAGTTAGGTGGTTTTCTTTTATATTAATACTATAAAAAGAAGATAATAACTACTAAAGATAGAATTAAAAAATCCTTCTTGTTCATTTATATCACCTTCCTCTATTTATAGAGTTTGGCATACCACTGGTTAGTTTCAACTATTAAATGTTCTCATATATATAGTGTCATACTGTAATCTATATAACAATAGAACAAGTGATAATTTTAACTGGTAATTTATGGTTATAAAGGACTTAGATATTCTAACTCCTTTTTTTTGACATATTATTTATTAGGTGATAAAAATGTTGTTTAATTTATTTGATAGTCTTAGAGGTTTCTTTACTTTTACAGCTAGCTACTCTAATCAAGTCTTTAAAGAACCACTATCAAAGGAAGAAGAAGAGAAATGTATAAAAAAGATGAGCGAAGGCGACAGGGAAGCACGTAATAGTTTAATAGAACACAATCTTAGACTAGTCGCTCATATTGTTAAGAAGTTTGATTATAAAAATATAGATCAAGATGATCTTATCAGTGTTGGAACAATTGGCCTTATTAAAGGTGTAGATACTTTTATTCCTAATAAAGGTAATAGACTAACTACATATTGTGCTAAATGCATTCAAAATGAAATACTAATGTATTTTCGTGCTAACAATAAAAATAATAAAAATATCTCTTTAAATGAACCCGTTGGTTTCGATAAAGAAGGTAATGAAATATCAATACTTGACGTTATAAAAGCCCCACGGCCTGATTTTATTGAAGAGATTAATCTAAAAGATAATGTTAAATTACTTAATGATTATTTAAAAGTTTTAACTAAAAGAGAAAAAGAAATAATAATAAAAAGATATGGCTTAGATGGTAATGATGAATGGACTCAGAAAATGATCGCTGATAAACTTAATATTTCAAGAAGTTATGTATCTAGAATCGAAAAAAGAGCTTTAACAAAAATACTTAGAGAATTTATAAAAAATAATAAGTATAATGATATGGATTTCAGTTGAAAATATTAGTGTATTGTTAATAGTTTTAGAACTTGATATACTAATATTGGGAGTGAGATTATGCTTAAGAAGAAAAGAAAAAAAAGAAGAATTTCCAAAAGTGAATATTTTATAAAAATTAATATTATTCTAGTACTAGTTCTTTTTACTTTTCTTCTTTTATTTGTTCCTAAAGTAACCTTAAATTCTCCATTAAAAGAAATAGTTAACATTAATTCTTCTTATACTGATAAAGGTATAACTATAAATAATATAATAGGAAATAAAACAGTAGTAAAGCCTATTAGTATTATAAATACAAATAAATATAATCACTATAATATAAAATATATTTATAAAGACAATATTTTTACTTATCATATACATAAAGAAGTAATTATAAAAGATATAGAAAAACCAAAAATAAAGTTAAATGGTAAACTTACTGAATATTATTGTCCTAATAGTAATTATCAAGAACAAGGCTATAAGGCTTATGATAATGTAGATAAAGATATTACTAATAAAGTTAAAGTACAAAAACTAAAAGATAAGATTATTTATACAGTTGAAGATAGTAGTGGTAATAAAAGTGAGGTTGTAAGAAATATAATCGCTAAAGATGTAGAGAAACCTATTATTACTTTAAATGATGATAGTAATATATTTTTAAACTTAAATGAACCTTATAAGGAAGCAGGAGTAATTATAAAAGATAATTGTGATGGCGATTTATCTAGTAAAGTAGAAGTGACTAATAATATAGATAATACTAAAATAGGTGATTATAAAGTTACTTATAAAGCCAAAGATAATAGTAATAATAAAACTACAATTACAAGAAATATTAAAGTAAGAGAGCCTTTAAAGCCTAATACTATTTACCTTACCTTTGATGATGGACCAAGAGATGGTACTACTGATGTTATTTTAGATATTTTAAAAGAAAAAGGAGTAAAAGCCACCTTCTTTGTTACAACAAACGGTAGTGACTCTCTAATTAAAAGAATTGTTGATGAAGGACACTCCATTGGTATTCATACTGCTAGTCATAGATATGACCTTATCTATGCTTCAGTAGATAATTATTTTAATGACTTAGAACAAGTTCACGAGAGAATTTTCAATATTACTGGCGTTGATACTAAATTAATAAGATTTCCAGGTGGATCTAGTAATACTATTTCTAAAAAATATAAAGAAGGTATAATGAGTACCTTAATAGAAGATGTTTTAAATAAGGACTATCAATATTATGATTGGAACATTGATAGTAAAGATGCATCCTCTGCTACTAATTCTCATAAACTATATAATAGTGTAATTGCAAGTTTATCTCATGATAAATATAATGTTATTCTAATGCATGATACTAAGACTTATACAAGAGATGCACTTGCCAATATAATTGACTATGCTAAAAATAACGGTTATAACTTTGATGTTTTAGATATTAATAAAATGCCTGTACGACAAAAGGTAAATAACTAGAAATATAAGTTAAAATAGTATATACTATATTTAAAGAAGGTGTTAATCATGAATAAATATTTACCTGATGTTTATAAAAAAAATATATTTGAAATAAATTATAATAAATTAAAAAAAGAAGGTATTAGATGTTTAATCTTTGATTTAGATAATACACTAGCTTTAATAAATAGTACTAAAGTAGAATCTAACGTCAAAGAATTAATTACTAAATTAAAAGAAGATTTTCTAGTTATCATAGTATCTAACAGTCCTAAAAAAAGAGTTTTGAGGTTTAGTCAAGATTTAGAAGTAGACTCCTATCCCTTTGCTTTAAAGCCAAGTACTAGAACCTTAAATAAAATAAAAGCTAAATACAAATTAGAATCTAAATCTATCGCTGTTATTGGAGATCAGTTTATAACAGATATGGGATATGGCTATAAAGGAAAAGTAAAAAAAATATTTGTCGATTGCCTTAGTAATAAAGATTTAAAGATTACTAATATTAATAGATTTTTAGAAAAAAAGATTATGAATAAATATACTAAAAATAATCTTTTCAAGAAAGGAAATTATTATGATGGAAGATAAGTATTGTGAGGGGTGTGGCGTAAAGCTTCAAGATGAGAATATCTTAGGAGAAGGATATACTACTAGCTTAGATAAATCTTTATGTCAAAGATGCTTTAGAATTAAGAATTATGGTGAATATCAAGTAGTTACTAAAAGTAATGATGAGTACTTAGAGATTCTTAAAAGTGTTGGAAAGACAAAAGACTTAGTTTTATATATAGCAGATTTACTTAATTTAGAAGAAGATATTAATAAAATAAGAGATATTATACCTAATAAAATGATATTAGTATTAAATAAAAAAGATGTCTTGCCTAAATCTATTAAAGAAGAAAAACTAATAAAATACTTTGAAAAATATGACAATCCTTTTTCTAAAGTAATTGTTATAAGTAGTGAAAAAAATTACAATATAGACTATTTACTAAAACAAATAAAATTATATCAAACAACTAATAATGTTTATGTAGTAGGTCATACTAATGCTGGTAAAAGTACCTTAATTAATAAACTTTTAAGAAATTATTCTACGGATACTAGAGAACTAACAATTTCTCCATTGCCATCTACAACCTTAAATACTGTAAAGATAGAAATAAATGAATATTTAACTTTAATAGATACCCCTGGTCTTGTTGATAGCGGTAGTATAGTTAATTATATATCAGAAGATGACTTTAAAAGAATAAGCCCTAGAAAAGAAATAAAACCTAAAACCTTTCAACTAAAGAAAGGGCAAAGTATTATTGTTGATAAGTTTTTTAGAATTGATTATGTGGAAGGAGAAAAGAATAGTTTTACTTTCTATGTCTCTAATGATTTAAAAATAAGAAGAATATCTAATAAGCATGATACTCTAAAAGACTTACAAAAAAGAACTTATGAAATGGGTTATGATGAAGACTTATGCGTTAATGGATTAGGTTTTGTTAAAATAGTCAATAAAGGTACAGTAGATATATATCTAGATTCAAGAGTAAGTACTTATAAAAGAGATAGTTTAATTTAAAGTTCTTGATAAACGTTAATATTGATGATAAAATGTAATTACAAAAGGAGCGAATAATATGGATAATGAATTTATAAAAGAAATTGAAGATAAAATGAAAAATGCTATTGCAAACTTAGAAAAACGTTTTACTACAGTTAGAGCAGGACGTGCTAATCCCTCTAGTTTAGATGGAGTAGTAGTAGATTATTATGGAACTATGACTCCTCTTAAAAGCCTTGCTACTATATCAGTGCCTGAAGCTACTCAATTATTAATAAAACCCTTTGATAAGAGTTGCTTAAATGGAATTGAGAAAGCTATAATTGCTGCTAATCTTGGTTATAATCCATCTAATGATGGAGAAACTATTAGAATAGTAATACCAGCTTTAACAGAAGAAAGAAGAAAAGAGCTTACTAAACAAGTTAAAGCTATGGCTGAAGATGCTAAAGTAGTTATTAGAAATATTAGACATGAAGCTAATGAGAAAATAGAAAAGATGGAACTTTCAGAAGATGTAGAAAAAGGGATGATGAAAGATGTCCAAGATTTAGTTAATGACTATAACAAAGATATAGATAATGCTTATAAAGATAAAGAAAAAGAACTAATGACAGTTTAAGTAGTGATTTACTACTTTTTCTTTGCTTTAGATAACAATTATATAATATGTAGCAAATGAGGGAAATTATAATGGAAAAATATGATGATAGAAGGCAAATAGTTGATAAAGCTACTAGACTTCTAAAAGAAGCTATTGATGGTCATATTAAAGCAGGTGATGAAGAAGTATTAGATAAACTTTATCTAAATATTATTGAAACAATTAAAACTAATGCTTTAGAAGACTTAGAAATTTATGATAGGCCTATTAAAAATATCATATCTAAAAAATTATTATCTTTATATAAAATATTTAAAAATCGTGAAGAAGCTATTTTTATAGGTGAACATTCTCCTAAAATGCTTGATGATTTAATAGATAATTATAAAAGAGTATTAATAGGTGTCAATATTACTAGTGATAATACTACTTATGATAATATAATGACTTTAATTGATTAAAAAGTAGAAGTTGATTCCTATTCTTATAATTTTTTTATCTATAAGGAAAATGCGTTTTTTTGAAAAAAATCGAAATTATGTATTGACGAACGTATATTTTACATAGTAAACTTAAGTTATT
>CAMMBX010000036.1 GCA_946494345.1 uncultured Mycoplasmatota bacterium
AATTTTGGTACACCTTTTCTGGAGGGTATACTATCATATTTACTTTCTTCATATTTGCTACTTCCCTTCTAGTTTCTATCTTTTATACTTACATTTTACCACAGTAAATTGTTGTTGTCTATCTTTTTGTTTGTTCCTTTTTATAATCCTTAACTCAATCTTATCATAATCTAAGAATGCTGCAATAAACTTTTTCCACTATTTGACATTTTCTTATTTTCATCTATATGTAACTTCAACTTCACCTTTTGTACTTAAAAACATTAAATGCTCTGCTACAACTCACTTCTTATCATTATTTGTAATTCTATAATATTTACATATTTATTTTTATAGCATTTTTTCTAACTTTTATAGGTTCATACCATCTTATACTCTTAATACGATATGAGTGTTCTTGTTATAAATATAAATTTAATAGAATTAACAATAACACTTCAAATATTAATGTTGACTGTAATAACTTCAAATTTTAATATATAATACAATTGAAAGAGGGATAGTTATGAATATTGCTAGAATTAATTTAAAAGAAGAGAATTTAGAGAACTTATATCTTGGTAATAAGATGGTAAAACTACAATATAAAAGCAAAATAGAGTCTTACCCTTATTACGATATTACTATTGTTAAAGAATTATTTAAAAAGAAAGATGAAAATACTTATCTTGCTTGCACTGACTTTTCAAATTTTCAAAGCTTTGAAAAAAGTCAAATAAATATTCCATGGACTGAACAACAATTTAAAGCATTAGAATTATTTTCTCCATTAGAGCAAAGAACATATTATGCCACACACTTAGTGCCTTTATGGCGATTCATACCAATTAACAATTACAATATTGAAGAAGTTCAACAATTTATGCAAGAATATAATAATAAAATAATGAAACAAATAATAAAAACTTTTAATGAGGAACAAATAAATATTAAAGATTGGTGGTATGTAGGTAATTATTATGACCTATCTGATGAAGATATAATAGAAATAGCAAGCATTAAAGAAGATAAAATATTAGAAGCACTTTCTGTTATAAAAGGACCAGTAAAATTTCAAAAAAGAAAACGTTTTAATATAAAAAGGCCAAAATCACTATAAAGACTTTGGTCTTTCTTTTATTTTATCTAAATAATTAGAATATGCATCTACAATATTCATACCACAATTAGATTCTAATAATGTTATATCAACACCATCTAAATTACCATATTTTTCTTCTATCAAAGAAAACATTTTTTCTATTATTATATTCTTATCTTTTAAATCTAATTGCCAATTATTTATTTCCTCTACTCTAATAAGTGAATAACCAAGCTGAATCAATTTTATTTCATCTTTAAACAATTCATATTTAAGACTTTTTTTCATATCATTTTCTAATTTATCTAAAACTCTAAATATATCAGTTATACTATCATTCTTTCGATAATTTTTAGATGATAAACCTTTAGTAACATCTCTTCTATAAAAATAATTAGCATTAGGTACAAATACTACTTTTGAAGCTTCCATATACTTTGTATAACTAAAAGGAATATCTTCAAACATACAGTCTTCTATAAAATAATAATCTTTTATTGTATCTTTTCTAAAAATCTTATTACATACTGATGGACTTTCAAAAATAACTGATTCTGGTTTAACAGAAGGTCTTATTATAATTTCCTTATTATTAGCTAAAAAGCTTAAATCACATTTCGCATAAACATCGTCTTTTACAAATCTTACCCCAGTAGTAACCATTTCAGGATAGTCATTTCTAAGGGCTGCATCATACATTTCCTTAAACATTCTAGGATTAACATAATCATCACTATCAACAAACCCAATATACTCCCCTTTCGCTAGTTTAATACCCATATTTCTAGTAGAACCAAGGCCAATATTTTCCTCATTATGATAAACATGCAAATTAGCATACCTTCTAGCATACCTCTTTAAAATATTTAAACTATCATCATTAGAGTTATCATCAATAGCAATTATTTCTATATCGTCTAAAGTTTGACTCATCAAAGAATTAAGACAAGTTTTAAGATACTGACTTTCATTATAAACAGGTACTATTATACTTACCTTTATCAAAAGGAATTACCCCCTTTACATACACTAATATATAATACACCTAAAATAGAAATATATAAAGATTTTTCTCTATAATTATGTTATGATTATACTAGGTGAAGAGTTATGATAAGGTTTGAAAATGTTTCTAAAGAATATCGAAGTAAAAAAGGTGGAACTACTAAGGCCTTAACCGATATTAATATTAATTTAGATAACAAAGGATTAATTTTTATTATTGGTAAAAGTGGTAGTGGTAAGAGTACTCTATTAAATATTTTAGGAGGCCTTGATAGTAAAACAAGTGGCAAAATTTATATTGATAATAAAGATATAGATAGTTTTAAAGAGAAAGATTATGATAGTTATAGAAACACTTATATAGGTTTTATCTTTCAAGACTTTAATTTATTAGAAGAATATAATGTCTTTGATAATGTTATGTTATCAGCAAAACTTCAAAAGAAAAAAGTAAACAAAGAAGAAATATTAAATCTTTTAGATAGACTTGGTCTTAAAGGCTTAGAATATCGAAATATTAATGAATTATCAGGTGGTCAAAAACAAAGGGTTGGTATTGCCAGAGCTTTAATTAAAAATCCTAAGGTAATTCTTGCAGATGAACCTACGGGTAACTTAGATAGTCACTCTAGTTTAGAAACTTTTAAGTTATTAAAAGAGATTAGTAAAGAAAAATTAGTAGTTGTAGTCTCTCATGACTTAGAAAGTGCTAATACTTTTGCCGATAAAATATTGGAACTACAAGATGGTAATGCTATTAGAAATGATTTAACTACAAAAGATCAAGATAACAGTACTTTCGCATCCGTAAGTGCCAAACTTCCGTTCAAAGAATGTTTACACTTTGCCTTTACATCACTCAAAAGTAATAAAGTTAAACTATTCTTTACTATTATTCTTACAATGATATCACTAGTCTTTATGGGAATATCTGTTAACTCTTTTCTTTATGATAAAGGAGACTTCATGGCTGGAGTTATGAGGGATAATAATGAATATATTTTTGATATTTATAAGAATGAAACATCTCCAGGTCTTGGTGGATATTGGGCTAGTCCACTAACAGAAGAAAATGAAAAAGAAATAAAAGAAAATATTAAAAGTACCTTAAATCCTATTTACACTCTTTATGACAATAGCAAAAATATTTCTTTGCAATATGGCAAGTTAATAGAACCCAATATAGATAAAGATTTCCCAGTAGAACCACCAATATATTTTAGAATTATTGAAACTAAAGACTATAACATAATCCCAAACTTAGTTGGAGAAGCCCCATCTAAAAGTAATGAAATAGTAATTTATAAATATGTAGCAGAATATATCGTAAAATATGGTATAAAAGCTAGTGATAATACTATTTATTATCCTAATTCCCTAGATGATTTAATAAACTCAAAAAAAGAAATCCTTTTAGGTTCTAATAATGTAATAATTACAGGTTATGTCGACTTAGATGGTAAAGACGAAATAAATAACAGTAGTTATATTTATACTTATGGATTTGTCGATAATGCCATATTAAATTATGATAAAGAAACAATATTAACTAATTATACTCATCTTAGTACAAATGGCTATGAAAATGTTAAAACTAATAATAATATAAAACTTTATAACAACGAAGAAGTTTTATATAAAAACAAAGATAATCTTGATAACAACGATATTATAATTTCTTTTAACTTCTTAAAAGAAATTAATGAAGACTACAGTAAAGGCTTAGATGCATACTTACTAAGTAACAGTGATAGAGATTATAATACAATACTAAGAGAATTTACTACCAATTATTTAGAAAGTACTAATTACCTAGACAAAATAAATTTAAGTTTATCAATTACTGTAAATGATAAAAACAATGTAGTCGATGTAAATGTAATAGGTGTAAGTTATGATGATTATAGTTATATAAATTCTAATTATTTTAATAGTCTTATGACTAATGAAAATAATAAAGTTATAAACGGCTATCGAATATATGAAAATGATTTTAATACTTTAACTAATATTATAAATACCTACAAAACAGAAGTAGGAGATTATGGAACTTATTATTACTTAGAACTACCTCATAATGTTGATCTAAATACTATAAATGCAGTTTATAATTTTCTTGCTAAATATATTAATATCATAACATTAGTCTTTATATTATTTACAATACTACTCTTCTCTAACTTTATTTATATATCTATTACTTACTCTAAAAAACAAATAGGAATACTAAGAGCTTTAGGTACAAGGAAAAATGATATTATTAAAATATTCTTATATGAAAGTATAATTGTAGGTATTATATCTTATATAATTTCTATCATTCTATGGTTTATTGCAATTAATTTATTAAATGATTCTCTATTTGGAGATAAAACTTATATTTTAAATGGTATAGTAACAAATCCTTTAGTACCAATTATTATGTTTATTTATACTATTATTATATCTATAATTATTACACTTATATCTTTAAGTAAGATTACTAAGATTAAACCAATTGATGCAATTCTTAATAAGTAAAAGGACTCTATAAAAATAGAATCCTTTTTTTAATCTAAACAAAGCTCTTTAACGTAATTTTTTATTTCTCTATCTGTTAAAACATTACCAGTAGAAACAACTTTATCTTCTATCATAAGAGCGGGAATGACATTTATGTTATACTTCTTCTTATAAGTAGAATCTATTTTCTCAATATTAAATTCCATATCAGGTTCACGTTCTACTTTAGATAAGTTTTTTAATATTTTCATACCATTACTACAATTTGCACCTATAACTTTTATATTTACGATAACAATTCCTCCTTTCTATTTCAAGTATAAAGGAAGAATATGGGAAAACTATGGGCTAATTATGAAAGATTATAACCAACGTTTATATTTCTTGATATATAGACGTTTTACTATCTCTTCTATAACCATATAAAGAATAAGTAAGATAATAACATAAAAGTAAAATGCTACTGGTAAATAAGCGAAATGGAAAGACTTAATACCTACTAAAATAATTGGCAAAATGATGGATGCTATGATACAAAGAGATGTTGATAATAGTAGGTATTTATTAGCAATGGACTCTATAAATGGTATTTTAGATGTTCTAACAAAGTGAACAATCATAGTCTGAGATATAACTCCTTCAATAAACCAAGCAGTTTGGAAAAGTATAACATTATCACTATTAAAGCCAAGAACAAAGTAAAAGATTAAGAAAGCTACTACATCAATTACTGAAGCGACAAGACCCATAATAACCATAAATCTTTTTAAATCACTAGTATCCCATTTATGAGGAGTAATTAAAAACTCTTTATCGACATCATCAAAAGGAATAGCAGTTTGTGATAAATCATATAGTAAATCCTGTAATAAGAACTGAATTGGTATCATAGGTAAGAATGGTAAAAAGATACTAGCGATTAGGACACTAAAACAATCTCCAAAAGAAGCACTTAAAGCCATTTTCATATATTTCATAATATTACCATAAACTTTTCTTCCTTCAATAACCCCATCATAAACTACTTTTAAACTTTTACGAAGTAAGAGAATATCACTAGCTTCTTTAGCAATAGAAGTAGCATCATTTACACTAATACCAACATCTGCCTTTATTAGACTAGGAGCATCATTAACTCCATCTCCCATATAACCTACAACATGACCATTATCTTTTAAAGTATTAACAATTAATTCTTTCTGTAAAGGTGTAAGTCTTGCAAAAACATCTACTTCTTCTACCTTTACTTTTAACTCATCACTTGTTAGTTTTTCTATATCAGGGCCTGTTAAGATATTATCACTATTAAAACCTGCTAGAGTACAAATAGTCTTAGTAGCATCAGGATTATCCCCTGTCAATATTTTCGTATTAACCCCTACTTTTCTTAAGCCTTTTATAACTCTACTAACACCTTTTTTAACAGGGTCTAAAAAGGCAACTAAGCCAATAAAAGTTAAATCTTTATCATCATTATAACTTTTAGATATAGTTTTAGTTTCTTTTAAAGCAAGAGCGATTACTTGCATTCCCTCTTTATTTAACTCTTTAGCTTTTTCTAAAATCTTATCTTTAAACTCATTAGTTAACTTAATAGATTTACCCTGATGTCTAATTTTATTACAACTATCTAACACTTCTTTAATCGCACCTTTAGTTAACATTAAAACTTTATCTTCATCTCTAACTATAACAGAAGCTTTACGTCTTTCATAATCAAAGGGAATCTCATCTATTTTTTGATATCTAGAAATAAGTAATCCTTTATTCTTAGCATAACTAATAATCGCTTTATCTATTAAATTCTTTATTCCTGTACTATAATGACTATTTAAATAAGCATAAGTTAAGACTTCTCTATCTTCTTTAAAGTCACTATTAAGGTATAGTTGTAAAACAATTTTATCTTCAGTAAGTGTTCCTGTCTTATCAGTACATAAAGTATCTATTGAACCTAAATTTTCTATCGCCTCACTTCTTTTTACTAGAGTCTCCTTTTTAGCAAGACTCTTAGAACCTTTACTTAAATTAACGTTAACTATCATCGGTAACATAGAAGGAGTTATTCCAACAGCGACAGAGATAGCGAAAAGTAAAGCTTGCATAATATCATGATGAATTAAAGTATTAAGAATAAAAACTAATACGGTAATTACCAGCATTGCTTCTATTAAGGTCTTACTAACAGCATTCATTTCTTTTTGAAAGTTAGTTATTTTTTTAGTTGTTAGCATATCTTTAGCAATTGTACCAAGATAAGTATTTTTACCTGTCTTAATAACTAAAGCTTTACCACTTCCACTAACAACACTAGAATTCATAAAACAAATTCTCTCTAAATCTAAAAGACTATCCCCGCTGCAATTTATCTTTTTCTCAATAGGGACACTTTCTCCTGTAAAAATAGATTGATTAATAAACAAATCTTTTACTTCTAACAAAATAACATCACTTGGAATAATAGAACCAGCATTTAATTCTATAATATCACCTGGTACTATATCTTTAATATTTATATCTTTTACTTTATTATCTCTAATTGTACTAATAACTGTAAATAACTTACTTTTTAACTTTAAATCAAATTTATAAGCAGAATAATCTTGAACAAGTCTAATAGTAGAACTTATGATAGCAAGGAAAATAATTATTAAAGAACCAAGTTTATCACCTAAAGAAAAGTTAATAACAGCGAGGACAATTAAGATATAGATAAAAGGGTCCTTAAAAGAATCAATAATAAAACTAAGAATTGATTTTTTCTTTTCTTCTTTTAAGATATTCTTACCATATACTTCTCTTCTTTTTATTACTTCTTTTAAAGATAACCCCTCTATAGAACTATCATATTTATCTAAGAGTTCATCATTAGATAGTTCTACTAGTTTTTTATACTCTTTAAATATATTCTCTTCAACTAAAGGATTTCCTTTTTTCTTAGTAAAATCAAACATCATATCACTTCTTTTCTATCATTAAATCAGTATATTCTCTATGATTATCAAGCCATTTAATAGCATAAGAACAACTTACTTTTACTTTAATATTATTTTCTCTAAAATAGTTAAAGGCATGAGTTAAAAGTAAATTTGCAATACCTTTTCCTCTTAAACTTATATCAACAAAGGTATGATTAACATCTACGACATTAGAAGAAATATAAGGATAATCTACTTCTCCTAAAATATTACCTTTATCATCTAAATATATAGTTCTATTTTCTTCTACTTTAAACATCTTGTCACTACCTTTACTATCTAATTATATAACATAATATTTTTATTTACTATATTTAATAAAAGAAAATATTTTTCCTTAAGGTATTAAAATAGTAAAAATAGTAGTTAAACTGCACTACTATTTTCATTTTACAAGCCTATCTTACTACTTTCATCTTTTTGTAGTATTTCACTTAATACCCATTCATTACGATTATTTTTTACAAACTTCCAAAACTCTATAAAAGATTTATTTTTGGTAGTACCTTCAACTATATTTCTTGTTTTAGTATCTATAGTATAATCTATCATCTTTCCTTTAATATAAAACCAAATTAAGTCTTTTTTATCATCTTTATCATCGTAAATAGATACAGGTTTAAGATTAACTAGTCTTATTTTCTTTAAAACATTTCTTCTATTATTAACATCCATCCATTCTAATTTTATTTTAAAACTCTCATATAAGTCTTTAGCCATATAATCTTTCGCTTTACTAATATCATTATTAGTCCAAGCTTCCTGTATTACATAAAATGCTTCTATTACTCTTTTCTCTATAGTTTTATACTTCCAAGTAATATCTTTATCATCTAATAGTCTTAAATATCTTTTACTATTAAAAGATGCTCTTAATACTTTAAAATACAAGATAATTGCCGAAGCTAAAAAGATAAAGGCAAAAAATATAGCAGAAATAATATCAGAAATAGGATTACTATAGCCTCTACTTCCATAATGGCCACCACTACTAGAGCCACCAGAACTTGAGTGTCCACCACTACTTCCTCCACCTGCTCTTAAAATTGTTATAGGACTGCTATGAGATACTTCTTTAGCATTAACTAATATAACATTACAAGAAATAACAACTAATAAAAGTACAAAAGATATTAACAAAATATTTTTCATCTACTTAACCTTCTTCTCTTATTTTACAAACATCTATCCATTCTTTGTAATTAGAAGCATCTTCTAATTCTTTGAGAGTAAGTTTTACAGCACTGTTACTACTACCACAAGCAGGATAAACTATATCAAAATCTTTTAAAGATATATCTAGACAAACATCTACCCCATCGTTTATTCCAAAAGGGCATACGCCTCCTACTTTATGACCAATAAGAGGCTCTACCTCATTAGCTTTAAGCATTTTGGCTTTTTCATGAAATATAGCTTTATATTTAGCATTATCTATCTTTCTATTGCCTGCTGTTACTATTAATATAGGCTTATCACCTACTAAAAATGATAGAGTCTTGGCAATTTCTGCTTCACTACAATTTAAGGCAATCGCTGCTTCTTTAACAGTTGCAGATGATGTATCAAACTCTTTTACTTTATTATCTAATCCATATTTTTTTAAATGTTCTTTCGCATTTTTTAATGCCATAACTAACTACTCCTTATCTATTTTCTAATTCGTTTAATTTGTCTTTATCTAAATAAATAACTTTATCTTTAAACTTGTTTATATAATCTAACTTTCTCTTTTCTTTTTTATAATAACTATTAACAACTCTAAACATATCTATTAACTGGGCAACTGTTGGAGGATAATTAAAACTCTCCTTACCTACTTTCTGATTAATCCACCTTTTTATAACTCTTTTATAAACTTCATATTTATTTAAACTTATATAATATATCTTATCACATTCTTCTAAACCTTTAACAAATTTACTTCTACCTACATCTTCTATTATAAAAGAATCTTTAACTAAAATATCATTAAACATTTTCTTAATAGTTTCATCACTTCTTCTAGTATGATTATTATCATCATCAAAAACTAATTTATCTAGCTCATAACTTTCTATATTATATTTCTTACTTAATATTTTTGATAAAGTTGTTTTACCTGATGCAGGTGAACCTATAATATATATTTTCACTATAATCACTTTCTTTCTATTAAAATTATAATAAAAAAATAGAACTCTTAAAAGTCCTATTTTAACTTAAAAACCAAGTTATCGACCAATTTTGAGTGTTAATGTGCTAAAAGTGGGCGATAACTAGCCTAAAATAATACTTTTTCTGATTTATATTGTTTAATTATTACTACTAAGACTAAGGCAATAATAACAACTGTAGATAAGCTCATTAATAAAATATTAACAATATCTATATTACCTACAACTATATCTTGAAATA
>CAMMBX010000037.1 GCA_946494345.1 uncultured Mycoplasmatota bacterium
ATGTTCTTTTCATTATAACACCTCCAGACTTGAAATCTACATTATTATAATAGGTGGAATAAAGCTTTGTCAAGAAATTATTTTAGTTTTAATGGTTTTTAACGGCTTCTTCCTTTTTTATCTTCATTTTCATTTTCATCATTTTTATAATTAAAAATCATAAATTGCATTAAATTATCTTCTTCTCCCATTGATCTTAATGGTGCAACATAAGTTAGTTTAATACCAAGTTCTTCATTAATAAATGGATTAACTGCTGCTCTTTTCATTTGTTCTATTTCTTTTAAAGAAAATTTTCCTAAATATGTCATAGTATTGTTCTCCTATATTTTACTATTTTATCTTATTTCTTTTAATATTTCTACATTATCCACTATTTCCACATGGTGTGGAAAACAAATATTCACTTGTGAATTTAAAATTTGTGGAAAATGTGGAAAACTTTAATTTTTGTTGATATTTGTCGATTTAAACTGTGGAGAAATTTGTCGAAAAATTGTGGAAAATTAAAAATTTAAAAAATCCTATTCCTTTTTCCACAAATTTAGAGTATTATAATGGTAATTTAGGAAATTCAGGTGGGAGGTGATAGGGTGAATGTCGAAATTCTATGGCAAAATGTTCTAAAAGAGATAAAAGATGAACTTTCATCCTTAGCTTTCGACACTTGGTTTAGTGATGTTAAACTTATTAGTTTAGATAATGGTACTGCAGTTATTGAAGTTCCTATGTCTATTCATAAAAAACATTTATCTGACAATTATTTTGAGCTTATAAAAGTTGCATTAAATAAAGTTACTGGAACTAACTTTGATTTAGAGTTTCTTTTACCTGATGAAGTTAATAGTAAGAAAATGGAATTAGAGAAAAAAGAAGATGAGGAGGAGCCTATTGAAGAGGGGGTACCTAAATCATTTAAAAATAAATCTAATTTGAATCCTAAGTATAACTTTGAAAACTTTATAGTAGGTAATAGTAATAAGTTTGCACAGGCGGCGGCTTTATCTGTTGCAGAAAATCCTGGTAAAATGTATAATCCTTTGTTTATCTATGGAAATAGTGGGTTAGGGAAGACTCATTTAATGCATGCGATTGGTAATTATATTGTGGAAAATTCTAATCGAAGAGTTCTTTATGTTACTAGTGATCAGTTTAGAGACGATTTTGTTGGTATCAATAAAAAAGACGAGAAGGGGACTAACTTTAGTTATATAGACTTCTTTAAAAATAAATATAGAAACATTGATGTCTTAATAATTGATGATATCCAATTCTTAGGAGGAGCGACACAAACACAACAAGAGTTTTTCCACACCTTTACTAATCTATATAACGATTCTAAACAGATAATTATATCTTCTGATAGGTCTCCTAATGATTTGAAATTATTAGAGGAGAGACTTAGGACTAGGTTTTGTTGGGGCCTTACTGTTAATATTTATCCTCCTGACTTTGAACTTAGAAAAGAAATACTTCGTAAAAAAATAATAGCAGGTAACTTTGAAGCCGAAATACCGGAGGATGTTATAGAATATATTGCTTCTAATATGGGAAGTGATGTTAGGCAGTTAGAAGGTTCTATCACAAGACTTGTTGCTTATTCAACTATTATGGGAGGAGCTAAGATAGATATAAACCTTGCAATTGAAGCTTTGAAAGACTTTATAAGTAAAGGACTTAGTGAAAAGAATGACATTACAAGAATTCAAAAGATAGTAGCTGAATACTTTCAAATATCAGTTGAAGATATAAGAAGTAAGAAAAGAAGTAGTAATATTGCTTTTCCTAGACAAATTGCTATGTATTTATGTAGAAAACTTACTAGTGAATCTTTTCCTAAAATTGGGACAGAGTTTGGAGGAAAAGACCATTCAACGGTAATGCATTCCGTTGAAAAGATTGAACAAGAGATTAAAAATAATAGTGATTTAGCAGGTATAATTAAGAAACTTGAAAATGATTTAAAACCATAGTTGTTGATAAGTTTTAGTTTTAAACTTTTTATCCACAAGCATTGTTGAGAATGTTTATGGTATAATTTAAAGGAAATGATGAGTTTTCCACATTTTCCACTCTATTAATAAAAATATATATAAGAAAGAAGGAATAAATAATGAAATTTACAATAAAAAAAGAAGTGTTAATGGAAGCGATTAATAAGGTAAGTAAAGCGATATCAAGTAGGAATGTTATTCCAGTATTAGCAGGTATTAAATTTGAACTTACTAGTAAAAGATTAGTTTTAACTGCTAGTGATAACGATATTACTATTCAGACTCATATAGAATGTGATAATGAAGAGATTATTAAAGTAAAAGAAGAGGGTAGTATTATTATTCAAGGTAAGTATATTTCTGATATTGTGAGAAAACTACCTGATCCTTATATTAATATAGAAGTAGTTGATGAACTTAAAATACTTATTTATACAGAAAATAGTGAATTTAACTTAAATGGTATTAGTGAAAGTGAATATCCAAATATAGATTTGGGAGAGAGTAAAAGTCATATAGAACTTTCTCCTAGTGTATTAAAAGAAATTGTTAATCAAACTGCTTTTGCTACTTCTATTGATGAAAATAAAGCGATATTAAATGGTATTAACTTTAATATAACAGGTGATATGTTAGAGTGTAATGCAACAGATTCTTATAGATTAGCTAGAAAAGTTATTAAATTAGATAAAAGTAGTAAAGAAAATCAAAATATTGTAATTCCTAGTCGTAATCTAGTAGAATTTACAAGAATTATTGATGATAGTGATGATATGATTGAAATTCATATTTTCAATAACAAAATCTTATTTAAGTATCAGAACCTTTTATTTCAATCTAGATTAATTAATGGAACATATCCTAACACATCTAATCTTTTACCTAAAGACTATTTAGTTAAATTACATTTTAATATTAATCAATTCTATGATGTTGTTGATAGAGTTAGTATTTTAACTAGCGATAAAGATAAAAATACTGTAACCCTTGAAACTGAAGGTAATAATTTAATTATGAAATCTTCTAGTGCAGAGATTGGTAGAGTAGAAGAGAAGATGACTATTACTAAAGATCAAGATATTGATGTTAAAGTTTCATTTAGTTCTAAATATATGATGGATGCTTTAAAATCATTTAATACAGAGACAGTAGAATTACATTTTGTAGGAGAAATTAAACCAATTTTATTAAAAAGTTCTGAAGATGAGAGTCTAACTCAGTTGGTTTTACCTATTAGAACATATTAAAAATAGTAAAATTTCTTAAAAAAAAGTGAAAATTTTACTTTTTTTTTGATTTTATGACAAAAAATGCCCTTTTTCGACAATATAATATAGTAGACTGATAGCAAAGCAAGAAATTGCTTTTGAAGGGGGATTTTTATGAAAGATTATGAAATTAATGATGAGACACTTGCAATTATGCCAACAGACATTTGGGAATCAGTTGTTGTGGAGGATGATTGTAATTATGAAGTTAAGATGAAACCATTAGAAATTGTAGATTACAGTTGTAAGTACTTTGGCAGTTCTTATGCAGGAAGAAAGTCAGGCTCAAGAGAAATTTTAAATAGTGGTTATAAATTACCTATAATGGTAGAAGATACAAACAATTTAATATTTTTTCCTACTACTAGTCCTTTGGATGATGATTGTAGTTGGATTTCTTTAAAAAATGTTAAAAGTTATCGTAAACTTACTAATACAAAAACAGAGGTAGAATTTAAGAATGGTAAAGTACTTACTGTTGATATTTCATATAACTCATTTAATAATCAAGTAATGAGAGCGAGTAGATTAGAATCTATAATTAGAAATAGAAAAGAAAAAGCAAATTAATTGCTTTTTTTCTGTTTATTTAGGGCTAAATATGATATAATATTCTTGCGTGTATAGGAGTACTAAAATAGGGTGTAGGTGATTATATGGTCGTTTTTTTGAGCAAATATGATAATTAGGTCCTTAAAAGTTACGAATTTTCGTAATTATGATAAATTTAATATAACTTTAGGTAGTAAAATGAATATTTTTATTGGAAATAATGCTAGTGGTAAGACAAATATACTTGAATCTATTGCAATACTTGGACTTACTAAATCCTTTAGAAATGGCTTAGATGCTGATGTTATTAAGTTTGGTAGGAAGAAAGCTGTTATTGAGGGTAGAGTTTTAAATAATAAGCAGATTAAAGACTTGAAGATAGAATTCTTAGAGAAAGATAAAAATATCTTTGTAAATAATAAAAAAATTAAAAAATATGCTTCTTATATTTCTAATTTAAACATTATTATTTTTACACCTAATGATTTAGATATTATAAAGGGATCACCTAGTATCAGAAGAAATTTACTTAATATGGCATTGTCACAAATTTCTTATTCTTATTTAGTTACTTATAATGAATATAATAAAATTTTAAAGACACGTAATGAATATCTTAAAATATTATTTACTAATGGAATTGCTGATAAAGCTTATTTAGATGTTTTAACAGATAAGTTAGTAGAGAAAGCTGTTTTGATTTATAGGGAGAGATTTAAGTATTTATCTTTAATTAATAGTTATATTAGTGATATTTATAATAATATTACAGAAGATAAGAGATTATTAAAAATAGAATATAGTCCTAATATATCTATTAGTTCTTATGAAGAGGAAGAGTTAAGGAAGGTTCTTATTAATACTTATAAGAAGAATTATAGAAGAGAATTAAGTGCTGGTATGACGCTATTTGGGCCTCATAGAGACGATTTTTCCTTTATTATGGATAATAATATAGATATGAAGATTTATGCGTCAGAGGGGCAGCAGAAATGCGCTGTACTTGCTTATAAACTTGCTTCTATTCCAATATTTAAAGAAAATAATGGAACTAATCCGGTACTTCTTTTAGATGATATATTTAGTGAACTTGATTTAACAAAGAGAAATAAGCTTTTAAAATATGTAAGTCGAGATATTCAGAGTATTATAACAACTACTGATTTAAAAAATATTTCTAAGAAAACTTTAGATAGTGCAGTTATATTTAAAGTTAATGAGGGAAAAGTAGAGAGGAGTTAGAATATGGAAGAAAAAGTAGAAGGTAATTATGATTCTTCGGCTATACAAGTGCTAGAAGGATTAGAAGCTGTTAGAAAAAGACCTGGTATGTATATTGGTTCTACTAGTTCGAGAGGACTTCATCATTTAGTATGGGAAATTGTTGATAATGCAATAGATGAAGCTTTAGCAGGTTATTGTACACATATTGAAGTTACTATTAATAAAGATAATAGTATTACAGTTAAAGATGATGGAAGAGGTATACCTGTTGATATTCATCCTAAAACTCATAAAAGTACAGTAGAAACTGTTTATACAGTACTTCATGCTGGTGGTAAATTTGGTGGAGGCGGATATAAAGTATCTGGAGGACTTCATGGTGTTGGAGCTTCAGTTGTTAATGCTTTATCTGACTGGTTAGAGGTTAAAGTATATCGTGATGGTAAGATATATTATCAAAGATATCAAACAGGAGGTAAACCAGTTGAGCCTTTAAAAGTAATAGGAGAATGTGATAAAGATAGAACTGGTACAACTGTTACTTTTAAACCAGATGACCAAATATTTACAGAAACTACTGTATATGATTATGATACTTTAAAAACAAGACTTCGTGAGTTAGCTTTCTTAAATAGAGGTCTACGTATTACTTTATATGATGATAGAGAAACGCCTAAGAAAGATAGCTTTCATTATGAAGGTGGGATTAGAGAGTATGTAGAGATGCTTAATAAGAATAAAAATCCAATTCATCCTACAATTATTGATGTAACTGGAGTTATGAATGATATTTCAGTTGAAGTGGCTTTACAATACAATGAGTCATATAATGCAGCGATTTATTCATTTGTTAACAATATTACAACACCAGAAGGTGGTACTCATGAAGATGGTGTAAGACGGGCTTTAACTAGAGTTTTGAATAAATATGCTGTTAGTCATAACCTTCTAAAAGATAAAGATGATTCTTTAAGTGGTGATGATGTTAAAGAAGGTATTACAATGATTATTTCTGTAAAACATCCTAATCCACAGTTTGAAGGCCAGACTAAGACGAAACTTGGTAATAGTGAGGTTAGAGGAATAGCTGATAAAATATTTTCAGAACAATTTGAGAGATTTTTATTAGAACATCCTGATGAAGCTAAGATTATTATTGAAAAATGTATTACAGCATCAAGAGCTCGTGTAGCTGCTAAGAAAGCAAGAGAGTTAACTCGTCGTAAGGGTGACCTAGATATGACTAATGTTTGGGGTAAACTTAATGACTGTAAGAGTAAAGATGCATCAGAATGTGAAATATTCTTAGTTGAGGGAGATTCTGCTGGTGGTTCTGCTATTAAAGGAAGAAATAGTATGACACAAGCGATACTTCCTTTACGTGGTAAGATTTTAAATGTAGAAAAAGCAAGACTTGATAGGGCTTTATCTAATGAAGAGATTAGAACAATTATTACAGCATTTGGAACAGGAATTGGGGAAGAGTTTGATATTTCTAAGCTTCGTTATAATAAGATTATTATAATGACTGATGCTGATGTTGATGGTTCTCATATTAGAGTTTTACTTTTAACATTATTTTATCGTTTCTTTAAGCCTATTATTGAAGAAGGACATGTATATGCTGCTCAACCTCCTTTATATAGAATTACTCATGGTAAGACACGTAAATATGTTTTGGATGAGGCAGAACGCGCTGAATATTTAGCAACTCTTTCTCCAAATACTAAATATGAGATAACTCGTATGAAAGGTTTAGGAGAAATGGATGCTGAAGAGTTAAATGAGACAACTATGGATATTAATAAGCGTGTTTTAAGACAGATTACAATTGATGATGCAGTTGCAGCGGATGAAGTATTTTCACAACTTATGGGTGAAGAAGTGGCTCCTCGTCGTGAATTTATTGAAGAAAATGCAACTTATGCAACGTTAGATGTTTAGGAGGTAAGAGGTTATGGATAGATTAGAACAAAATAATATAGTAAAAGAAGTAAAAGACTCTTTTCTTGATTATTCGATGAGTGTTATTACAGCGCGGGCAATTCCTGATTTAAGGGATGGTTTAAAACCTGTTCATCGTAGAATTTTATATTCTATGTATGAGTCAGGATATACACCTGATAAGCCTCATAGAAAAAGTGCTAAGACTGTTGGTGAGGTTATGGGTAATTATCATCCTCATGGTGATAGTTCTATTTACGAAGCAATGGTTAGAATGGCTCAAGACTTTTCATATCGATATATGTTAATTGATGGTCATGGTAACTTTGGTAATATTGAAGGTTATGGGGCAGCAGCAATGCGTTATACCGAGTCAAGACTTTCAAAAATATCTCTTGAACTTTTAAGAAATATTAATAAAAATACAGTAGATTTTACTCCTAACTTTGATGAATCTTCAAAAGAACCTGTAGTTTTACCTTCAAGGTTTCCTAATATTTTAGTTAATGGTACTACTGGTATTGCTGTTGGTATGGCAACAAATATTCCACCTCATAATTTGAAAGAAGTTATAGATGGTTGTGTTGCTTATATCGACAATCCTGATATTGATGTAGATGGCTTAATGCAATATATTAAGGGACCGGATTTTCCAACAGGAGCATCTATTCTTGGTAATAGTGGTATTAAAAAGGCTTATGAAACAGGTAGAGGTACTATTACTATTAGAAGTAAAGCTCAAATTGAAGAGAAAAATGGTAGGCAATATATAATTATTGATGAAGTTCCTTATGGTGTTAATACATCTGAGTTAAAAAACAAAGTAGCGGAACTTGTTCATAATAAGACAATTGAAGGTATTTCTGATTATCATTCTGATTTAAAGGATGGTATTAAGATTACTATTACATTGAAGAAGGATGCCAATGCTCAAGTTGTATTGAATAAATTATATAAACATACACAGTTTCAAACTAGTTATGGAATAATTTTCTTAATGCTAGATCAAGGTGTTCCTAGAACTTTAGGATTAAAGGACATTATTGCAAAATATATTGATTTCCAAAGGGAAGTTATTATAAGAAGAACGCAATTTGATTTAGATAATGCGGAGAAACGTGTTCATATTTTAGAAGGTTTAAAGATTGCCTTAGATAACATTGATGAAGTAATTAAGTTAATTAGAGGTTCTAAGTCTGATGATGAGGCTAGAAGTGGTTTAATGAGTAAGTTTGGCTTAACTGAAATACAAGCGAATGCTATCTTAGAGATGAGACTTAGAAGATTAACTGGATTAGAAAGAGAAAAAATAGAGAATGAACTTAAGGATTTACTTGAATTAATTGCTAATTTAAAAGATATTTTAAGTAGTGATGCGAAGATTCTTAATGTTATTAAGACAGAGCTTCTAGAGATTAAAGATAAATATGGAGATGACAGAAGAACTAATATTGATATGACAGCGATTGAGTATATTGAAGATGAGTCTTTAATTCCTGTAGAAGATGTTATTGTAACATTAACTAATAAAGGTTATATAAAGAGATTAAGAGCAGATACTTATAAGAGTCAAAATCGTGGTGGTGTTGGAATTAAAGGAATGGCTACGAATGAAGAGGACTTTGTTAAACATTTAATTTCAATGAAAACACATGATTATATCTTATTCTTCTCTAATAAAGGAAGAGTATACAGACTTAAAGGATATGAGATTCCAGAGTATAGTCGTCAATCTAAAGGTCTACCTGTGGTGAACTTATTATCACTAGAAAATGGCGAGAACATTAGTTCGATAGTTTGTTTAGACCCTTCTGTGGAAAAATATAAGTATTTACTTTTTGTTACCAGAAATGGTCTTGTAAAACGTACGGAAATAAAGGAATTTGATAATATCCGTAAGAGTGGAAAGATTGCAATTGTTCTTAAAGATAACGATGAGTTAATAGCTGTGGATAAAACTGCTGGTGAAGATGAAGTAATAATCGGTGCTAGCAATGGAAGAATGGTAAGATTTGTGGAAACTGAAATACGTTCTATGGGTCGTGGTACATCTGGAGTTAAAGGAATTGACCTTGATGGAAGTGTCGTTGTTGGTGCTAATGTTGTAACTGGAAATCAAGAAGTTTTAATTGTTACTGAGAATGGTTATGGTAAGAAAACAGATATAAATGAATATAGATTAACTCATAGAGGTAGTAAGGGTGTTAAAGCTTTAAATATGACTGATAAAAACGGTTCTATGGTTTCTCTAAATTGCGTTAATGCTGATGAAAGTGATAAAAAAGATGTAATGATTATTACAGATAGTGGTGTTATTATGAGAATGCCAATGGAACAGATATCTACTTTGAAGAGAGCAACTCAAGGAGTTAGGTTAATTCATTTAAAAGATGATCAAAAAGTTGCAACAGTCACGGTTGTTGATAAAGATGAAGAAGAAAGTACTAATGAAGAGTAACTTCTTCTTTTTTTTAAGCTTTATATACTAATGTTTCATGTGAAACATATAAAGAAGTAGATAAACCTATATAGATAAGTATTAAAATTATTTCCCGGGAAATAATTTAGGTAGAAGTAAGTATTAAATTTATATTTTATTTAAACTATATATACTAATGTTTCACGTGAAACATATAAAGAAGTAGATAAAACTATATAGAGAAGTAGTAAAATTATTTCCCGGGAAATAATTTAGATAGAAATAAGTATTGAATTTATTGTTTCTTTAAACTTTATATATCAATGTTTCACGTGAAACATATAAAGAAGTTAATAAAATTATATAGAGGAGTAGTAAAATTATTTCCCGGGAAATAATTCAAATAGAAATAAGTATTAAATTTATATTTTATTTAAACTATATATACTAATGTTTCACGTGAAACATATAAAGAAGTAGATAAAACTATATAGAGAAGTAGTA
>CAMMBX010000038.1 GCA_946494345.1 uncultured Mycoplasmatota bacterium
TCTACTTCTCCTATTAAACTATCTAATAAATAGCTTTTAATCTTAACATTTTTAAAAGTATTAGAAGGAATACATGCCTTTACTTTAACTTTTAAATAATTACTAGTATGTCCTATACTAACACCATCTTTTACTTCTTCAAAAAGCACTTCTAAAGTCTTACCAATAAACTTATTAGCATATTCTCTTTCTAACTCATGAGATACTTCAAGAAGTCTTCTTGCTCTTTCCTTCTTTATATTACCATCTATATGTCCATCCATAGTACTTGCCACAGTTCCTTTTCTATCTGAGTATGGAAAGACATGTATTTTAGAAAAGCCAAACTTACGAGAGTTTTCTATTGTTTCTAAAAAATCTTCTTCACTTTCTTTAGGAAAACCTACAATTATATCAGTAGTTATAGATATATTAGGCCTAATCTCTCTAATTTCCTTTAATTTATCTTCAAAGTATTTTAAATCATATTTTCTATTCATTAACTTTAAAACTTTATCACTACCAGCTTGTAAAGGAATATGTAAGTGATCTACTATTATATCACTATTTTTAATTACATCAAGTACATCACTATTTAATTCAGTTACTTCGATACTAGAGATTCTAAGTCTTTTCAATCCTTCTATTTTAATTAAAGCTTTTAGAAGGTCGGCAAAAGTAGTATCAAGATCTACTCCATAGTGTCCTGTATGAATACCAGTTAATACTATTTCTTTAAAACCTTTATTAACTAAAGTAGTAACTTCCCTAACTACTGTACCTAAGTCTTTACTTCTACATTTTCCTCTAACATAAGGAATAATACAATAACTACAGAAATTCTCACATCCATCTTGTACTTTAACAAAAGCTCTACATCTATTCTTGAAATCAGTAATAAACATATCTTCAAACTTATCTTTATCAAGTCCTACTCTTCTAATAGGTTCTTTCCTAGTAAAATATTCATCTAATAATTCTATAATCTTACTCTTATCTTTATTACCAATATAAATATCTACATCATCAAACTCAAGAGGATGATCTTCTGCATAACAGCCAAGAACTACGATACAAGCATTAGGATTATTTCTCTTAATACGATGTATTATCTTTCTACTCTTAATATCAGCAGTATTAGTAACAGTACAAGTATTAATTATATAAACATCACTATCTTCATCTAAATTATTTACAACATCATAACCTGCTTCTATTAGCTTTAACATAATATATTCACTTTCATAAGTATTAACTTTACATCCCAATGTATAAACACAAGCTTTCATTACTTCACTTCCCATCTTTAGATAATTCGGAAATTCCAAATTATGTATTTAATATATAATATATTTCTTACTATTGCTACTAGCTATTAAGAATATCTTAATAACTTAATTTTTTTTTATATTTTTTTAAAGTATTAGTTGCCCAAATTCTAAACTGTGTCGTTTGTTTCATAACTATTAACTATTCACACTATTAAAAGGCATTAATAAACATTTAATATAATTAACCTTAAAATAGTAATTAAAACTATATAATTTTATTTACTTTACTAATCAACAAATTGCAAACTTCTTCATCACTAATTAAATTAATTGAAAATGTTTTATATCCAATTCTATTAATACTTGCCCCGCAGTGATAAACTATTTCATTATCAACTATAAAATATCTATCATGAAATGTATTATCATATATAACCTTTAAATTATGATATTGTTTATTATATTTTGCAATATCTTGTTTAGTGAGTAGATTATCCCTCTTAGTTATAATAACTACTTCAAAAATTAATCTTTTTATAATATCCAGTATTGTATTATCCGCATAACCATCAATGACTATTATTTTCTTCTTAGCAGTTTTAAATATCTCATGTATTTTTGAATATGCATCAAATATTTGACCATTAAAGTATATTTCATTACTTTTTCGTTTTTCTTCAAATTTTTGAAATGATTCTTGTAATAGTTTAATATCTTCAGTATTCTTTAAAACTTGATTATTTATATATTTTTGTTCAATTAAATTTGCAGATATAAACTTACGCATAGTAACAAAAGCTCGCATTATAGATATACTCATTTGAGAAGATATACTAGTTCTAAGTACAGTTGCAAGCATAGCAACTCCCTGTTCTGTAAAAACATATGGTAAATACTTTTTATGTTGACCTCTCCCATTCTTTAAGGTCCCAATCTGGGACCTTAAAGAAGTATACTCTTCTTCAGTTAATTGAAAATAAAAGTCTTCGGGGAATCTATCTAAATGTCGATTAACTGCCTGATTAATGGTTTTAGTTCCATTAGCACATTCGTAAAGCCTAGCTAAATCCGAATCAAGCATCACTTGCTTTCCACGAACTTCATAAATTAAATTCTCTATTACATTTTTTTCTTTAACAATTACATTATTCATACTACCTCCATAATTTATTATCGATATTATTATTTTGATATCTTTATTTCCATTTTGTTTATAGTCACAAACATCAACAATTTATCTGCATTTTTTGCTATTAGATTCTAGACTCTATAACTGACGTCAATAATAGCATCTAAACTATAGACATTAGTATTATTTTTTTTCAATTATTAGCAGTTATTCGAATTTTTCGAATAACTGAATTTTTAATAATTAATATTACTAATTCAGCTTATTTTCAGCTTATTTAAACTTTCATGCTTTTTATTATTTATTAACCTCTTCTATTTCTTTATTCAACATTTCTAAATAATCTTGTTCAGCAGTAGTTAAATGACTTTGCATATACTTATCATACTCTTCATGAGCTTTTTTTAATGCTTTCTCATGAAATATAGTTCCTTTTCCTTTCAAAATATCCTTCCTAGTCATCTTTAAAAATGAATCAAGCTCATTTACCCAATCTTGCATTGTCATTGGATGCCTATCTAAAGCATTAATCTCTGTTTCGCTTTTTGTTGGATAATCTCCTTTAAAATTTATAAGTCCTAAATTTTCTTTTGAAGAGTCAAATCTATTAAAAATAACCTCTGCTGTGCTTCCATGAGTTGCATAATGCATTTTATTTTGAACAGTCTTAAAAACTCTATTGATATCTTATCTTTAGGGTTATAACCAACTGCCGTTGCATATATATCTAATACTTTTCTCCAAAAAATCTTTTCTGATGATCTAATATCACGAATTCTAGCAAGCAATTCTTCAAAGTAAGGACTTTCACCATTATTCTTTAGTTTTTCATCATTAAGTACAAATCCTTTAATCATATATTCCTTTAAAACTTTAGTTGCCCATATTCTAAATTCAGTTGCTTTTTTAGAATTGATTCTGTATCCAACAGCAATTATAGCATCAAGATTATAATGAATAACCATTCTCTTAACATTACGAGTTCCTTCTTGTTGAACTGTTAAGAAATTCTTAACAGTTGAACTTTCCTCTAATTCACCGCTTTCAAAAATATTCTTCATATGTATTGAAATATTATTTTTAGTTGTATCAAATAGCTTAGCAAGTTCATTTTGACTCATCCATATATCATCATTTTTTAAATTAACATCGACTTTCACATTTTCATCTTTTGATGTATACATAATTATATTATTATTCATAAGCATCACCATCCTTGTAATTTAAAATTAATATTGTTAATTTGGCTTATTTTCGGCTTATTTTACTAAACCATACTTTTACATAAATATTTTAATGCTTATTATCTTAACATTAGAAAAAATGTTCGTCAATATAAAATTTAAAATAATATTAAAAACTCAAAAATATCACTAGTTGTAACTTTACTAAAGAAAACTATAAGAAAAGCAATTAAAATAAAAGGCCCAAAAGGTATCATATGCTCTTTATTTTTATAAAGCAAGTATAAAGATACTGGCAATGCTATAAAAGAAGCTAAAAAGATAGTCACAAGACCTAAAAAAGGATCTATTACAAGACCTAATACAAAGAATAACTTAACATCTCCTCCACCAAGAGATTCTTTTTTAAATAAAGCATTACCTAATTTCATTAAAAGAAACATAAAAAAGAATAAAGCTATACCACTACCTAAAGAAAGAAGTAATTCCTTAAATCCTCCTAATAAGAATTCTAAAATCATAATAGCAACACTAAAAAAGATAATAACTTCATCAGGTATAATCATATAAGTTAAATCACTACTAAAAACAATCATAGAAAGTGCTACTAAGAATAAAGCTAAAACAAGTTCTAAAGAAAACCCAAAACTATAATAAGATAAAGCAAATAAAATAGCAGTAACTATTTCTATAAAAGGGTTTAATAAACTAACCTTTTCTTTACAATATCTACATCTACCCCTTAATATTATATACGAAAATAAAGGAATTAAATCATACCAGGCTAAAGAATGATGACACTTATCACAAACACTTCTTCCTTTTATAAAGCTTTCTCCCCTACTTAACCTAAGTCCAAGGCAGCAAAAGAAAGACCCAAAGACAAGGCCTATAATAAAGAAACAAATTATATATAATACTTCCATAAAATCACCTATTGAATCTTTCCATAAATATCAAACATTGGAACAACTATAGATAAAAGAATAGTACCAACTATTAAAGCCAAGAAAGCAATCATTAAAGGCTCTATAAAGCTCTGCATTTGCTTAACTAAAGTTTTATGTAATACTTGATAATAATTAGCAACTTTCTCCATCATCAAACCAAGCTGTCCAGTTTTCTCTCCTGTTACAATCATCTCATATGCAGCAACAGGAAAGGCCCAACTACCTTTAAATGATTCTGATATATTAGCACCTTTATTAAGATTAATTATAGTCTTAGCAATTAATTCTTTATATATTTCGTTGTTAGTAATCTTAGCAAGAACTTCCATACTATCAGTAATAAAAACTCCATGATTAAGAAGAGAAGCAAAAGTCTTTGTAAAGTTATATACTTCATTATAAATAATTATTTGACTAAATACTGGTATATGCATAAGGATCAATTGAACATTTTTTCTGAAGACTCTATTTTTCTTATACAAATACACAAAAATTCCTGCAACAACAGCTACACCAATAATAATTAGGAAATAATAATTTACAATAAAGTCACTAGCTGCCATAACGAAAGTTGTAATAGCAGGTATCTCTGCATCATTATCTTCATACATTTCTACAAAGCTAGGAACAATACTAACTAAAATAAAAATAATAACTCCAATAGCAATACATAAGACTATAATAGGATAAGTCATCGCTGATACCATTTGTTTTCTAGTTTCTTCTTTAGAAGTATAATAATCAGCCATATCATCTAATACAGAAGTTAAATCACCTGTTAATTCAGCTGTTTTAATCATATTAACTAATAGAGTCGGAAACTTATCTTTCTGTCTTTCCATCGCTGTAGATAAATCTTCACCTTTCAAAAGTTCATAAACAACTTTTTGAAACACTTTTCTTTGCTCAGGTTTTTCACTTTGTTTTTCTAATATTCTAACAGAATCTATCAAAGGAATACCTGCTTTTAAATATGTAGATAACTGTGTAAGAGCAAAAGAAAGATCTGCAGAATTAAACTTACCACCAATATTAATATCAATATCATAAAATTTACGTGGTAAAACTTCTAAAACATCATAACCTTCATTCTGTAAAAATGTTTTTACTTCTTCAGCACTAGGTCCTTCAAAAGTTCCATTAATAATCTTGCCATTAAAGCCTTTTATCTTGTATCGAAAAGACATCTCTGGTTCTTTATTAATACTAATCTTTTGTCTTGCTGAATCTCTAGTAGCATTCATCATTTCTTCTACTTCCAAAATAGCAGAATATTCCTCTTTACTATCTTCTTTAGCTTTACTAACCTTACCTCTACTAAGCTTATCAACAACAGCAAGAACACCACTATAAGCATAATTTAAAATACGTTTAGGAGAATGAAGAATATAAAGAACAATATGATATATAAAGATAAAAGGCATTGCAATTATTTCCATACTCTTCTCCTCCTTATTCTTAAAATAATTATATCACTCTATTTTTATAATCACAAGTAGGAAAAATTAATCATATATTAAAGTAGATGAAAGGGCTGTGATATTAATGTATAATCAGTATTATAACAATAATATGGGAATGTGGAATACAATGCCAAAAAGAGGTATAAATTGGAATAATATTTTAAATAATACCCAAAGGACTTTAGGGATAATTAATCAAGCAATACCAATAGTCTATCAAGTAAAACCTTTACTTAGCAACGCTAAAACTCTTTTTAGAATAGCAGGAGCGATTAATAGTAATGATGAAAATACTGAAGTAACAAATAATATTGAAAATGAAGAAGATTATAATAATAACATAAATTATGAAACAAAAAAAGATAGCAATGGACCTATATTTTATTTATAGGACTAGCTATCTTTTTTATAATTCAATCTCTTCTTTTAATAGTTTAATAAACTCATCTATACTAACTGTAGTAGTATCTTTTTCACCATGACGTCTATAACTAATTGTGTTATCAGTTTTTTCTTTATCTCCAAGTATTAATGTATAATTAATCTTTCTAGTTTGCGCTTCCCTCAACCTATAACCTAACTTTTCATTACGATTATCTAATTCTACTCTAATATCATTTTTCTTTAATTCTTCATAAACTTTATTAGCATAATCTCCCTGATATTCACTAGATACAGGTATTACGATAACTTGTACTGGACTTAACCATAAAGGAAGATTACCTTTAGTCTCTTCAAGTAAGAAAGCAATAAATCTATCAAGAGAACCTAGTATTGCTCTATGAATAACAACAGGTCTAGCTTTACTTCCATCTTTATCGATATAAGTTAATTCAAATCTCTCTGGTAATTGATAATCCAATTGAACAGTTGAAAGGGTTACATCATGACCAATAGCACTTTTAACTTGAACATCAAGTTTAGGTCCATAAAATGCTGCTTCTCCTTCGGCTTCATAGAAATCTGCACCTATTTCTTCTAGAACTTCTCTTAGTTCTTGTTCACTTTTCTCCCATAACTCATCATTGCCAAAGTATTTATCTTTATTATTTTTATCTCTTAAAGATAGTCTAAAGCTATAATCTTTAAAACCAAAGTCTTTATAAACATCAAGTATTAAATCTATAACACCTTTAAATTCATCTTTAATTTGTTCCGGTGTACAAAAGATATGGGAATCATTTTGAGTAAAGGCTCTTGTTCTTTCTATTCCACATAAGGCTCCACTCGCTTCATAACGAAAATCATTAGCAATCTCCGCAATACGTAGTGGCAAATCTCTATATGAATGAAGAGAATTCTGATACATCATCATATGATGAGGGCAGTTCATTGGTCTTAAAACATAAGCTTCATTATCTAACTCCATAGCAGGAAACATATCATCTTTATAATGATCCCAGTGTCCACTAGTCTTATATAAATCTACACTACCAAGTGATGGTGTCATTACATGCTTATAACCATGTTCTAACTCTTTATTAGTAATATAATCAACTAGTGTACGTCTTACAAAGAAACCATTAGGTAACCACATAGGTAAACCCTTACCTACTAAATCAGAAAACATAAATATTCCAAGTTCCTTACCTAATTTACGATGATCGCGCTCTTTCGCTTCTTCTAACATTTCTAAATGTTTATTTAAATCTTCTTCAGTCTCATAACATACACCATAAATACGTTGTAACATCTTATTTTTAGAGTCACCTTTAAAGTAGGCACCACTTACTCTAAGTAATTTAAAATGTCTTAATTCCTTTGTTGACTCTACATGAGGTCCACGACATAGATCAGTAAAATCACCTTGCGTATAACAAGTAATTACCTCATCTTCTGGCATATTATTAATTAAATCTATTTTATATGGATCATCTCTAAATTTATCAAGAGCTTCTTCTCTAGTTAACTCATGACGAATTATTTTCTTATTACCTTTAGCAATTTTCTTCATCTCTTTTTCTATAATAGGTAAATCATCATCAGTCAAAGTTTTATCACCTAAATCAATATCATAATAAAAGCCATCTTCTATTACAGGTCCTACCCAAAATTTAGCATTAGGATATATTTTTTTAACCACTTCTGCTAATAAATGTGCACAAGAATGATTTAATGGCATTAATTTTTTATCTTCTTTAATATTTATCATTTACATTTCCTCCTCATATATTTTTTTATCTTACTTCTTCCTTGTCTATTTACTTTCTCAGTAGGAGCTAAACTATCTAACCACTCTAAATATTTAAGTTTTTCAATAGTCTCTACATTACCTGTACAAGGATCATAATCATATCCTTCACTTTGCAAAACCCTTCTTCTTCTTTCTAACAATTCTTCAGAACTTAATTTAGAATTTTCTTTTAATATAGCATCTTCATCCAAACACATCTTATCTTCATAACATCTAATGTTTTTATCATCATCTCTAACAAAAACATATCTATTATCATCAGCTTTAAATGCAACATCATATGAAACTGCTCTAGGTGGTGTAACCCCTCTATTAAATAAATAAAGAGGCATATCATTATGATGAAATCTTGTTCTTTTCCGATGATGACTTTTTACTCCATACCAATTTTCCATAAATACATGAATATTCTCACACTCTTTGTAACTCTTATAATACTTTTTCTTTTTTCCCATTTCTTCTCCTCATAATCAATTATAAATAAAAAAAGAATGATATTATAGGAGTGCTTTAAATACACGAATACCATCCTTTCTTTAACTTAATTTAGATAACGGCCTTTACCGGAATTACTTTGTATAATTCTACTCGTTAAGGTAGTAACAAAAGCTCTTTTCTTAACTTTCACCAACCGTTAAGTCTCTAAGATTAAAAGATTTCTTTTATCGTGTCCCTAACTGATACGTATTTACAAATACTATTTTACTACAAAATTATAAGTTGTCAAACTATTTTTCATCTCTGTTAATCCTTTTTTAAAAAGATACCTTATCATTAATAAAAAAGATTCCGATAT
>CAMMBX010000039.1 GCA_946494345.1 uncultured Mycoplasmatota bacterium
ATGCCGAGATAGTGCATAGAAAAGAAATAAACTCTGCAAGAAATGATGGTAGAAAGGAAGGTAGAAAGGAAGGGGCTAATAACGAGAAAAGATCTATTGCTAAAAATCTTCTTAAAGATGGATTACCTATTTCTAAAATATGCAAGTATACAGGCTTATCTAAAAAACAAATAACTACACTCTTATAAAAATATTATCTTTTAAATTATAACTACATATTTTTATTAATTTTAAAGTAATGGAAAGAATAGTTGGAGATTTAGAGGAGGGAAAGAAAATTATGGAAAAATTAAAAGAATTAGGACTAGATGATGAGTTTGGAGCATATTATGATGCCGAGATAGTGCATAGAAAAGAAATAAACTCTGCAAGAAATGATGGTAGAAAAGAAGGTAGAAAGGAAGGTAGAAAAGAAGGGGCTAATAACGAGAAAAGATCTATTGCTAAAAATCTACTTAAGGATGGATTACCTATTTCTAAAATATGCAAGTATACAGGCTTATCTAAAAAACAAATAGCAAATCTTACTTAAAGAATAAAATAAAAACGTCATTAGACGTTTTTAATATGCTATTATTGATAAAAGAATTAAAGCACTATTATGTATTGCATGCATTATAATAGATGGATAAATACTTTTTGTCTCATAATAAGTTAAAGCAAAGAAGAAACCTAAACTACCATATGGTATTATATAAAGATATTCTAAGATATTGCTACTTCCTACTACATGTAAAAATCCAAATATTAAACCTGATGCTAAACAGTAAACCCATTTGCTTTTAAATATTTTACTAACACCTTTTCTAAAGGTCAGCTCTTCAGCGATAGGAGCAAGTATTCCTGCTGTAAATAACATTAAATAAGGTGTCGCTGATACTAAACTTTGTACTGCTTCTTCATTACTAGAAGTATTTAAGCTAGTTATAAAGCTTATCGCAATATTAGTTACACACATAATTACTAAGCCTATAAACCAGTACTTAAAAGCTGTATCCATATTTAACTTCCAATTTTTTTTAAAACTTTTAAATTCCATCTTTAATTCTTTAAAATACAGTATAACTAATAAAATAACTAATATAACATCCGTAAATGTATTTACAATCGCTAAATCACCTGCTGTATAATTATTAACATCAATATTAAATAATGCTATAGGAATTACTTGTAAATAACTACTAAAATAAAACAATAAAAACGTAACTAATCCTTTACATATTTCTAATAATCTTTCTCTTGTAAAAACCTCTTTCATCTTTCATCACCTATCTATAATAATATCATTAAATAACTATTTTGACAAAAACATTTTTATATAGTATAATTAATCCAAGAAAGGAGTGAAGTTTACAAAAACTTCACTCTTTAGTTTGTAAGGAGGAGTCATGGAAGAAAAAGTAAAAGCTCTAGTAGATGATAAAATTAAAGACTTAGGACTATTTGTTAGTAGTGTTTATTATTCTACCGAAGAGGGAGTTAAATCATTAAATATTGAACTTGATAGTGATGAAGTAATTGATGTTAATAAAATAACAGAAGCGACTAAAATCATTAATCCTATTATGGATGATAATAATTTATGTAATGATATTGATGTATTAGATATACATTCAAAAGAGAAGGGAGATGCTTAAAATGAATGGCAAAGAGTTTTTAAAAGCAGTTGACTTAGTAGTTAAAGAAAAACACATTGATAAAGAAATAATCTTTGAAGCGATGAGAAATGCTTTAACTAGTGCTTATAAGAAAAATGCTAAAACTAAAAATAATAATGTAAAAGTCTTAATTAATGAAAATACTGGAGATATTAAAGTATATTCATATCTTACTGTAGTTCCTGATGACAAAATGACTAAAGAAGAGTATGAAGATGCTTTATTTGAGCGTTATGCTTTAGATGAGGATTTAGATACTGATAAAACAGAAAAAGAAGAGAAAGAAGAAGAAAAAGAGAAAGATAAAGAAGAAGAAAAGATTAGCTTCTTTAATCCTGCTATAGAAATTAAACTTAGTGATGCTAGAAAAATAGATAAAACCGTTGAAGTTGGGGATACTATTGATACAGAAGTTACTCCTAAAGACTTCGGACGTGTTGCAGCATCAACTGCTAAACAAGTAGTAATTCAAAAAATAAGAGAAGCAGAAAGAAGCAGTATTACTGATGAATTTGGTGATAAACAAGATGAATTACTAGTTGGTACAGTTGCTCTAGAAGATACTGATAACTACTTTATTGATTTAGGACGTACTAATGGTATTTTACCTAAAAAAGATATTATACCTGGAGAACATATCAAGATGGGTAGTAGTATTAAAGTATATGTTACTAAAGTAGATAATAATGGTAGAAGTTTACTTGTCTTACTTAGTAGAAAGCATTATGGCTTTGTTAAAAGATTATTTGAAAGTGAAATACCAGAACTTGCTGATGGTACCGTTTTACTATATAGTGTCGCAAGAGAAGCAGGAGTTAGAAGTAAAGTAGCAGTATACTCAGAAAATCCTAAAGTAGATCCAATTGGCGCTTGTATTGGTGAAAAAGGAAGTCGTATTGCAAATATAATTACTGAATTAAATGGAGAAAAAATAGATATTGTAAAATATGATAGTGATCCTGCTATATTTATCGCCAATGCTCTACAACCTGCTAAAGATTTAACCGTCTTAGTTACCGATGTTAAGAAAAAAGAAGCATTAGTAATAGCAGATGGAGATAACTTCTCTTTAGCTATAGGTAAAAAAGGACTTAATGCTAGACTTGCTACTAGACTTACTAAATACAAAATAGATATCAAAACTAAAGAACAAGCAGAAGAACTAGGTATTAGTATTAAATCAGAATAGGGGGTACTTATGAAAAAAAGAAAAATTCCTCTTAGAACCTGTGTTGTAACAGGTGAAAAACTAGATAAACGCGATTTACTTAGAATTGTAAAAGATAAAGATGGAAACGTCAGTGTTGATTTAACTGGAAAAATGAACGGTAGAGGTGCATATATTAAAAAAGACGTAACAGTCTTAGAAGAAGCAATTAAGAAAAAAAGCTTAGAAAAAAAATTAGAATGTGAAATAAGTGATGAGGTATATGATGAAATAAGAAAAATATTAGAAAATTGAAAGAGGTGATATTTTATGACAATAAAAGATTATGCAGAAGATATTAATAAAAGTATAGAAGATATAATTAAACACATGGAAAGCCTTTCTATGGATACAAGTGATTTAGAAAGAGTCCTAAGTGATGATGAAGTAATCTTACTTGATAATTCTTTTCAAGATGAAGAAGATTATGTAGCGACTGAACCTGATGAAGAGATGATTAATGACTTTTCATTAGATGAAAAAGCAGAACAAATTGCCTATGATTCTAATCTTTCTTTTGATAATGAAATCAAGACAAGTAAAGTTAAAAAGAATAAGAAACAAGAGAAAGATAAAAATAACTTTAAACAAGAAAGAAAAAATATCTATAAGCATAAAGAAAAACTTCAAAGTAATGAACAAGCAGTAGATGAAAATGTCTTATTATATAAAGAAGGTATGACAGTTAAAGACCTTGCTGATGCCCTAAATGTTCCTACAAGTACGATTATTATGAAATTAATGGGTCTAGGAATCATGGCTACTGTTAATAATTCTCTTAGTTTTGAAGATGTAGAATTACTAGCTTTAGACTATAATAAAACAGTAAAAAAAGAAGAACAAGCTGATATTTCTAATTTTGAAAACTATGAAATAGAAGATAAAGAAGAAGACTTAGTAGAACGTCCTCCTGTAGTTACTATTATGGGTCATGTTGATCATGGTAAAACTACTTTACTTGATTATATTAGAGAAAGTAATATAGCAAGTAAAGAAGCAGGAGGTATTACCCAAGAAATAGGTGCATACCAAGTAGAATGGAAAGGTAAGAAAATAACTTTTATCGATACCCCAGGTCATGCTGCTTTTACTGAAATGCGAGCAAGAGGTGCTAGCGTTACTGATATAGTTATTATTATAGTAGCCGCTGATGATGGTATTATGCCTCAAACAAAAGAAGCAATTGATCATGCTAAAGCAGCTAAAGTTCCAATTATTGTATGTATTAATAAAATTGATAAACCTGATGCAAATATAGATAGAGTAATGACAGGACTTGTAGAAGCAGGTCTTACTCCAGAAGAATGGGGTGGAGATACCTTAGTTAATAAAATTTCTGCGTTAACAGGTGAAGGAGTAGATGCCTTACTTGAAAACATCTTATTAGTTGCCGAAATGAGTGAATTAAAAGCAAATCCTAATCGTTATGCTACTGGAGCTGTCTTAGAAAGTAAAATGGATAAACATGTAGGAGCAGTCGCTACACTTTTAATTCAAAATGGTACTTTAAGACTAGGAGATCCTATTGTTGTTGGTACTGCTTTTGGTAAAGTTAGAACTCTAAAAAATGATTTAGGTGCTGATATTGTTGAAGCTCCTCCATCAATGCCTGTTGAAGTAACAGGATTATCAGCAGTACCAAGTGCTGGCGATAAATTTATGGCTTTTGAAACTGAAAAACAAGCTAAACAAATCGCTAATGATAGAGCTCTAAGAGCAAGAGAAGCAGATACTAATAGAACAGGAATGAGTTTAGAAGAATTATTTGGCCAAATAAATGAAGGCTTAAAAGAAATAAATATCATCTTAAAAGCCGATACCAATGGTAGTCTAGAAGCTGTAAAATCATCATTAGAAAAAATAGATGTAGAAGGCGTTAAAATCAATGTTATTAGAGGTGCTGTTGGAGGAATAACTGAAAGTGATGTTGTTTTAGCAGGAGCATCTAATGCTATAATTATTGGCTTTAATGTTAGAGGTAACAATAAAGTTCAAGATATGGCTAAAGAATATAATATTGAAATAAGACTTTATGATATTATTTATAAAGTTGTTGAAGACATGGAAAAAGCTATGAAAGGTATGCTTGAACCAACATATGAAGAAAAAGTAACAGGAACTGCTGAAGTTAGACAACTATTTAAGTTTTCTAAGGTTGGTATGATCGCTGGTTGTCATGTTTTAACAGGTACAATTAAAAACAATGATAAAGCTAGAGTTATAAGAGATGGAATCGTAATATATAATGGCTCTATAAAGTCACTACAACATGAAAAAGATAGTATCAAAGAAATTGCTAAAGACCATGATTGTGGTCTAACTCTAGATAACTTCCAAGATTATAAAGAAAAAGATATTATAGAAGTATATGAACTTATAGAAGTTGAAAGATAAAAGACCTAAGATTTTATTTTCCTAGGTCTTCTTTTTTCTTCTAAATAACTATATTTAGATTTAATTAAACAATCTTTAGTTAAATTAATAACTTCCTCTTCACTGATATTAAAAAGACTAGCCACTTCACTACTAGAGAAGAATCTCTTATTAAAATAACCAAGTCTTAAAGCAAGTATACATTTTTCTTGATAACTACAATTACTAACATAGTCTTTAAAGATAGATTGCTCTAATGTCTTTATACCATTAATTATATTTCTTTTAGTATCATTTCTCTTAATATTATCTAATTCTTCTTTACTTAAAACTATACTTTTACTATTTTTGAAATTATCTCTAGCAATAAATTGTTCTAAGAAATTAGGCCATAATATAACATCAAGATTAGCATCATTTTCAATATTAGCAAGTACTTTGTCAATAATAATTTGTTTATGAACACAAAAAGTACTATTACCCATCTCTAGTTTCTTTGCCATTTCTATTTGAGGCTGATAAATAAGATTATTATTTTTAACTAAACAAAACTCTTTTAAAAGCATTATTTCCTTATTAGTAAAAGTAATAGCATCACTTTTATTCTTAGTTTTTAAATCTAGATTAGGATATATAACCATTGCATCTTCTCTAAGCCTTTTATTTTCTCTTAATTTGCTAAATAATCTAAATTTAAAACGAGAAAATGTTGCAGGAGTAGAGAAGCCTAATCTTTTAGTTATCTCTGCTCTAGATAAATTTTCATCATCATGTTCATTTAAGAATTTAAGATAGTTTATCTCACTTTCCGTCAGAATATTATAAAATGTCTCTTTTTCTAAATTAAGAGAAGGATATATTATTAAAGCTTTCTCTCTAAGTTCTTTTTTATTTGCTAATTTATTATATAATTTATTTTTAAAATATTTAAAACTTTTAACATTCTCAAATTCTAACTCTTTCGCTATTTCTTTATCATTTAAAGAATTTTCATTTAATAAAGTAAGAAGTTTAATATCTTTTTCCGTTAAAGTATCATTATATTTTTCATTAGCTAAATTAAGTTCAGGATAAATCTTTAAAGCCTCTTCTAATAAATCTTTATTCCTATCTAATTTCCTAAATAAATCTCTTTTAGCAACACAATAACTACTATTAGTAGCATATCCTAATAAAATAGCCATTTCACTATTAGATTTAGGATTATCATGATACTTATTTAATAAAGTAAGTAAAGCTATATTCTTTTCTGTTAAACTAGCTTTATTATATTTTTTTGAAAAATTAACTCCAGGATATAACTTTAAAACTAATTCCTTTAATACTGGGCTTTTTCTTATTTTCTCAAACAGATCATTTTTATAACTATTATAAGAAGCTCTATTTTTATAATCAAGCTCTTTTGCCATTTCTCTACTAGATTTAGGATTATCATGATACCTATATAATAGTTTAAGCATTTCTAATTCTTTATCACTTAGTTTAATAAATAAAGCAATTGAAGGTGCTATATTTCTAGCTTTTATTCTTAACTCTCTATTCTTTTTAAGTCTATTAAGTAATAGATTTTTATCTTTATTATAATCATCGATATTATCATAATCAGTTAGATTCTCTATCTCTTCTAAAGTTAAATCTTCATATTTAGATCTTTCTAAAGAAGTTAATATTTTCACATCTTTTTTAGATAATTTATTAGTTATTATATGAGAATTAATATAAGAAAGTAAATTCTCTTTTGATGAAAATAAGTGATTTATAAGGTCCTTTTTATCAGGATAATATTCTAAAATTATTCTTAGATTATCATCTTCTTCTAAAAGAAAGAAAACATTCATTAGATCACCTTTTATTTCAAATGGTAATTTATCATACTTTCTAGCTAGTTCGTTAATAGACATAACTTTATCATTAACATCTTTAACTAAATAGCCCACTAGTTTTATTTGGTAATTACTAAGACTTTTATTTTTAATTCTTTTTTTATGAAAATACTGTTTTCTTTGTTCTATAGCATCTTTATAATTAGGGAAAAACCTTTCAATTTCTTTATCATTTTTCGAAGAAAAGTTATCAATAACTCGGTCAATATCATTAATAGGATAATTAGTAGCATTACTAATTTCTAATCTTGAAAGAAATCTTTCATTTTGCTTAGTAAAATAAAGATAAAGTACTTTATATTCGTTTTTATCAATAATACTTGTATTAGTAACTTTTTTTATTATTCTTTTAAGATAGAATACAAAAGGTATATTAGTATTATCTTCATAAGTATTAACTGCTTCCCAAAGAATATTATCGACTAACTCATCAGTTATGTCTATTTCTAATTTATTTAATTCTTCTTTTATTTTACCTTTAAAGAAATTAATTCTATTTATATTTTTATCTTTCAATTCTTTAACTATCTCTAAATCTTTTTGCATATAATATCATCCCTTCTAGCAGAGTATATTATAACAAATCAAAACCATTTTTAAAAGATCTAAGATTTTATTTTCCTAGATCTTCTTTTTCCTTCTAGATAATTATTTTTAGACTTAATTAAACAGTCTTTAGTTAAACTAATAACATATTCTTCACTAATATTAAAAAGCTCTGCAACTTCACTACTAGAGAAGAAACGTTTATTAAAGTATCCAAGTGTTAAAGCTAAAATGCACTGGTCCCTTTCATTACAATCTATAACATAATCTTTAAAAATAGATTCTTTTAAGTTCTCAATACCTTTAATTATATTATCTTTAGTATGACTTTCTTTAATATGTTCTAATTCTCTTTCATTTAAGATAATACTTTTAGATTCTTTAAAATTATCTCTAGCAATAAATTGTTCAGAAAAGTCAGTCCAAAAGATACCATCTAAATCAACATCTTGTTCTAAGTTATCAACCACTTTATTAATTGCCTTATTTTTATAAATATTTAAAGTAGATTCTTTAATCTTTAATTTTAAAGCAATCATATTATCGCTTTGATATATAAGATTATTATTTTTAACTAAACAGTATTCTTTTAAATATTTTATATCTCGATTGTTAAAACTTATAAAACAAGATTCTTTTTGTAAATTAAGATTAGGAAATAATTGTAATACCTGTTTTTTTAAATTATCATCTTTATTTATTCTACTCAACAAGTTATTTTTCATATCAATATAAGTATTTCTACTCTCAAAACCTAATAGTTCCATAATTTCCTTAGTATAATTATTTACAACTCCATGTTCTTCTAATATAGTTAATAATTTAATTTCTAAAATAGATAATGGTATATCTTCTTTATTTTTATCTTTTTTTGGAGTTTCAGTATTATAAGAAGTCTTAGTTTCTAAATCAAGAGTAGGGTATATTTTTCTTGCTTCCTTTAAAGCATTTTCATTATTTTTTAATTTTTTTATTAAACATGATTTAAAATGGCTATAAGAACTTGGATTATCATAACCTAATTTTTTTGCTATTTCCATATTAGATAGCTTATTATCTTCATTATCTCTTAATACTTCTAAAAGGCTTATTTCTTTTCTAGTCAATATATTTTTCTTAATTACAAGTACCTCTAAATCAAAATTAGGATATATTCTTCTTGCTTCTTCTAAGGCCTTTATATTATTTGTAAGTTTTTT
>CAMMBX010000040.1 GCA_946494345.1 uncultured Mycoplasmatota bacterium
TCAAAAGTTGCAGTTAATCTTTCAAAGTTGCATTTACCTTTTCAATTGACCTTTTGTTAATTTATTATCAGCTTCACTATATGACAAATTAGCTATTTGAACATCAGTTATCTCAGTCTTACTACTAGAAAAAAGCGAATTGTAAGAATATAATGCCACATACTCCTCAACTATTGAATCTATTTCTTTAACATATAAAGCACTGTCATTATTACTATCATCAGTACACCCAGTTAAACTTATCGCTCCAACACCTAGTAAGAAAAGAATTAAAAGCTTTCTTCTCATACCAAATTACTCCTCCCATCTTTTAATTTATCTTTTAAGAATGTTTATTTATCTTATTTTTCATTTCTATTAGTACATTATAAACATCTTGTCCAAATACCCCGACATATATTTCTTGTCCATCTGTTAATAAAACAGATACATTATATACAGTTATAGTTTTATCTTTTTCAGTCATAAGATTTTCTTTAACAAGTAATTCCTTAACTTCACTCAATTTATATGTTTTTTCTATTAATTTTTCATCATTCCTCGTAAAATTAAAATAACTTAATTCTTTGTCTTTAATAATTAAATACGTATAATTTAAAGCGTGAAAGTCTCTTAAACATATTCCTACATTTTCATTTAACATTTCATCTAATTCTTTTAACTTATTAGTTAAATCATATTTTTCAACAATTTCATTTCTCATTTTATTACGATTAAATGAAATTAGTAAAATAATTCCCCAAATAATAAACCAAATAATATATTGAGATGTTGGTAAGCCCGGAAAACTCCAAGGTAATTCAGGGTCTATCATTACTAAAAAGTTATAAATTAACTCTATTAAACATACAAAACTACTTACAAAGCCAAATAACCACTTCAAAGCAAACATCATAATTAAATCAACAATAAAACATATAATAGTGTTTCTAAAACTAACTGTTAAATAATTTAATATAATTCCTACAATAACAACCCAAGTAACTGTTACAATAACCGTTAATATATCCATAAAATACTCCTCTCCAAAATTATCTACACCCCCTCAAAACCTTCTATAATAAATACCACACTCCTATCTCTCTTATATTAACTATTATATATTATTGTAATACATTTTGCAATGCATACTTTTTGTGCATTTTACAATACGATAAATATGTACAGGAGGTAATACAAAATGTCTTTTCAAATTAAACCATACAAAAAAGAAACAGAAAACAAGACTATAAGGTTTCCTATTACACTAATCGCTAGAATAGAAAAAGCTATTAAGAATAAAGATATTACTTTTTCTAGGTTTGTTATTCAAGCTTGTGAGTATGCTCTAGATAATATGGAAACCGATAAAAAAGACAAATCCCACTAATTATAATTTACATAATAAAAACGATTAAGTATCTTGCCTAACCGTTTTTTTTCTTTGAAATATTTAATTTTATATTAACCACGAAACCTCCTACAAAGTATAAAAAGTTCGTTTTATTTTCTAATGGTGGAGATGAGGAGATTCGAACTCCTGTCCAAAAATAAAGCTACATAAACTTCTACAAGTTTAGATGATTAAGAAACTTCAAACTATTTTCTAGTAACCATCAACTAATAAAATAGTTCTAGTCTAAAAGATTCCATCATAGGCTAGACAAACTATAACTATATCCTGCTAAAATAAACCATCTTAACTTAACACAGGAAATTAAGAAAAGACAGTGCATTTACCTATACTAGGCGAAAGCTAACTCAGTGTTTTTATTAAATAAGTTAGCAAATGCTGTTTTAATACTGTTTCCAGTTATATTTAATTTAGTTTGTAACGTAAACAATTCGACTTGCCATTTATGCTCTATTATTCCTGTCGAAGCCAAAGCATCCCCAAATACACCAATATTATATCATAAAAGTATCAATGTATCAACTACTTTTTTATACCAATAATTACCAATAAAAACTACAATTTTTAAGTTGCACATAAGAGCCTAACATGATACTATTAAATTAGGAATATTTAGTTATTTAGGTACTATCCCCCTAGCTTATATTTTATAATGTGAAAGGGGAGTTGATAATATGAGAAAAATAGAGAAATTTCTTTGTTATATCATATTTTCACTTGTTTTCATAATAATAGTTTTATTATTTATGTTAATAAAAATAGTACCTACTCCTTAGAGTGGTACTAAACCAACAATAAACGGGATAGTACCTAACAGCCAAAGCTAGATATTCCCTTTTTTTATTTATGCAAATTTCTTTTACATATTCATATTATCATAAAATTATTATTAATTCAAGATACATGTCACTTATTTGTATTTATTAAGTTTAGCAGCTTCTCTCTTCAAATCTCTTTCTTTAATACTTTCTCTCTTATCATAATTTTTCTTACCCTTACAAAGACCAAGTTCTATCTTCGCTTTTCCTCTTACAAAGTATAGTTTTAAAGGAATAAGAGTATAACCTTCTAATTTAAGTTTATTATCTAACTTTTTAATCTCACTTTTATGAAGTAATAACTTTCTACTTCTTGTCTCCTCATGATTAAAGATATTACCTTCTTTATAATGGTCTATAAACATATTAACAAGATAAACTTCGCCACATCTTATAATTGCATAACTATCTTTAATAGAAGCTTTACCAAGTCTTATAGACTTAATCTCCGTTCCTTTTAAAACAATACCAGCCTCATATGTATCTTCTATAAAATAATCAAATTTAGCACGTCTATTAATAATCTCCATTACAATCACTCCAAACTAGGCATCTCTATATTACTATCAAGAGATAACACTATATTTTTATATGTCTCATAATAATCTCTATAACCAGGAAGTAATTCATCATTTAAACTAGTATAAGGATAAACAACAAAGTTTCTTTTCTTTCCATAAGTAGAATGTGTATATAAAAGTTCTGCTTTAGGATTTCTTAACTCTATCGTACTAACACCGTTTTCCACAGACTTGTGGATATCTATACTAGCCATTAATCCTGTAAGACGTTCTACTCCCTCTTGGTCAGATATAAAGTTACCTAATGAATATATTACCATAGTCTTTCCAATAAAGGCAATGGGCTCTACTACATGAGGATGACTTCCAATAATAATATCAACACCAAGACTAGATAGGTAGTTAGCAATTTCCTGCTGTGATGCACTAACACTAGTAGAATATTCTGTTCCCCAGTGCATCGCTACTATTACAACATCGCTCCTTTCACGAACCTTATCAATATCCTCTTTCGCTTTCTCAGGACTATAGACATTATTTAGATATTCTTTACCACTAGGAGTCTCTAAGCCATTAGTCCAAGTAGTATAAGAAAAGAAAGAATAAGTAATACCATTAATCTCTTTAATAACTGGCTTATCTCTATCTTCAAAAGATAAATAACTACCAGCCGTATAAACATCATCTTTACTATTCCAATAGTTTAAAGAATTAATTACACCTACCTCTCCTTTATCCATTGTATGATTAGTAGCAAGACTAACTAAGTTAAAACCTGCATCAATAAAAGCATCACCTACTTCATAAGGAGAATTAAACCTAGGATAATTAGATAAGCCTAACTCTGTTCCACCTAAAATAGTTTCTTGATTATAATATTTCAAATCATAATTTTTTATTAAGGGCTTAATCTCTTTTAACATTAGTTTAAAGTCATAACCATCCCCAGTATAAGCATCTTCATAAACAGTACTATGAATTAAAGCATCTCCTATCATTACAAGTGAAGCATCCATCTCTTCTTTCTTGCTAACTACTTCTTCTTCCTGTTTTTGTTCTTCTACATCATCTTTTTTAACATTATCATTAGTCAAGCGATAATAAAATCCTAAACTCGCTCCAAATAAAACACCAATAAAAAGAATAATAACAAAACGACCTAATACTGTTAACTTTCTTCTCTTCTTAACTTTACTCATAACTACAACTTCTTAACAATTTCAAAGTCAATAGTTTTTGCCTCTTTAGAAGCAGCTACTACTTTAACTAAAACCCTTTCTCCAATAGTATATTTAATTTTACTCTTCTCACCTACTAAAGTCATTCTCTCTTCATCAAAAGTAAAGTAATCATCCATAAGTCTAACAGGAACAAGTCCTTCTACCAAATTATCAAGTTCTACAAACATACCAAAGCTCATAACTGATGATATCATTCCTTCAAATTCTTCCCCAATATGACTTTCCATATATTCAGCCATCTTCATATCTTCAACTTCTCTTTCACAGTCAACAGAAGCCCTCTCCATCGCTGAGGAATGGTCTGCCACAAAGATAAGTTTTTCTTCATAATGATGAATAGTATGACTACTTAAATCATGATTAAATAAATATGTTCTTAAAAGTCTATGTACCGTAGTATCAGGATAACGTCTTATAGGAGAAGTAAAATGAGTATAACAACTACTACCTAAACCAAAGTGTCCCACATTAGTAGGAGAATATATCGCTTTTTGCATACATCTAAGTAATAATGATGTAAGAATAGGACCTTCTTTCTTATCATGAACAAACTTAAGTAGTTTTTGAACAGCAATGCTCTTATTACCTTTTAAATCTCCTGTCACTTGATATCCTAAATTACTAACAAAACTTAAGAAGTCTCTAAGTTTATCCTCTTTAGGACTCTCATGAATACGATAAATAAAAGGTAAATCCATATTATATATATGAGTTGCTACACACTCATTAGCAGCAATCATAAAGTCCTCTATTAAATTCTCCCCAGTACCTCTTTCTCTTTTAGTTATCTCATATGGAACACAATTTTCATCTACAAGTATCTTCGCTTCATCAACATCAAAATCTAAGTATCCCCTCTTTACTTTAGCCTTTCTAAGAATAGTAGCAAACTCACTCATAGTCTTTAAATCATCAACAAACTCTTCATATCCTTCTGGCACAATATTTTTCTCTAATATACTATTAACGTTTTTATAAGTCATCTGTTTTCTAGACCTAATTACACTAGGAAAGATATCATAATCTAAAAGCTTACCTTCACTATCATATTTCATTACACAACTAATAGCAAGTCTATCAACATTAGGATTCAAAGAACATATTCCATTAGATAATTCATGAGGTAACATTGGTATAACTCTATCAACAAGATACACTGATGTCCCTCTATCCATTGCTTCTTTATCTAAAGGACTTTCTTCTTTAACATAATAAGAAACATCAGCGATATGAACACCAAGAGTATATGTATCTCCCTCTTTTTTTATAGATATGGCATCATCTATATCTTTAGTATCATCACCATCGATTGTAAAGATTACTTCATCACGCAAATCGCGCCTTCCTTTTAAATCCTCATCTCTCACTTCCATAGGTAAAGATTTAACTTCTTCTTCAACCTCTTCTGGAAAACTAGTATTAATATCATATTTATATACTATTGATAGAATATCTACCCCAGGGTCATTCTTATGTCCTATTATTTTAATAACTTTACCTTCCGCTTTCTTATTACTAATTCTCTTAATTATCTCAACTACTACCTTATGTCCATCAACAGCATTAAGACTATTTTCTTTAGCAACTACAACTTCTAAATTAACTTTATCTTCATCTAAAGTAACATAACCAACATTATTCTTAAAGTTAATCTCCCCTACATAAGTATTGCTTTCATGTTTTAAGACTTTAACAATTCTACCTTCTACTCTATCAAGGCCCTTTTTATTAACAAGTTCAACAACTACTAAATCTCCATGCAAAGCCCCATTAATATTCTCTTTAGGAATATAAATATCTACATCACTATTATCTACATCTACAAAGCCAAATCCTTTTTTATTAGAATGTAAAACACCTTTAAGTAAATGACTATCTTTAAACAACATATATTTATCTTTATTAGTATGATAAACCAAAGTCTCTACTTCAAGTTCTTTAAGTACTTTTAACAATTCCTCTAAATTATCAGTACCTAACTTCTCTTCTATTTCAAAAACAGTAAGACTTTTCCCTGCTTCTTTTAATATCTTTAATATATCTTCCCTCATTTTATCACTGTCTCCTATATCTTTTTTATTACATAATTTTCTCTATATTAATTATAGTTTTCTTGAAACATCCATATTATATTCCAATTTCTGTTCTTCAAAATTAGTATTATTAACAGATTTTTTCAATTTTTCTTGATAATCTAAAATTTTATTTCTTTTACTTGAAGAAAACATCATATTTCCATCATCATCAATTGGAATTTTAGAAGATTCCTTTTCTTGCCCTATTTCTCTATCTTTTACTAATATATCATATTGCTCATTATATAAACCATTCCCCTTAGTATTTATTAATGTTTCTGCATTACTTCTAAAAGCTGTTACAATCTTATCGCCAAATAGTAAAGAAACATCAATCTTTCCATCTTCCACAGATACAAAATATTTTTGATTCGAATTAACTACCGTATCAAAAATATTCTGTCTATCATCTTCTAACAATTCATAATATCTATTTTTAGCAAAAAAGTTAATGGCAAAATCTTGCAATTCTTCTTTTGTTAATTCATCTTCTTCATCATATTCCCCACTTTGTTTATATTTCTCTATTATTTGAGAGATTTCCTCTTTTGACAAAGTTGGCATAATCATTTGTTTCAACAAATTAATAGACTGTTTCTGTAAATATTTTTGATTAAAACACGAATAAACATATCCCCTCTTAATTTTTCTTAATGGATTCATATAAATAGCACTATTTTTAGGATCTAATGAAGTAACTCCCACATACTGTGCTTGATTAACATTCTCCATTACTCCAACCTGATATAAATTATTTAAAATTTCTATACTATCATTATAAGTAGCAACATAAACATGATTAGATTTTTTGTTCCCACCACTATTAATAGGTGGAATATCAAACCTTTCTAACTTTATTAATCCCTCTGTACTAGCAACTTGAGAAACTGCTTTAACATCATCTTTCGCAGTTTTAGATAAATATTTAGCAATTACATCCTGTCTTTTTAAAGAATCATTTTGCCACTTTTTAAAATCTATTTTATTTATATTTAATTTAATACTTTCATTATCAATTTTAATTTCATATATACTTGTATTAGGATTCCAAGAAGCAGAATAAGATATCCCAGTTGTCCCATATAATTGTCTATTTTTATCTATTGCAATTTTATGACCTGCAATTTCAAATTCATAAATATCATTATTCTTATATTTAGCAGATGATGAAACTATTTCTCTATATTCTTTTAATTTTTTTCTCATAAACATTTGCAATTTCTCATTTTTTAAAGATAAATTTCTAATCATATTTTCATCAATACGATTAAATAAACTTTCCATAAATTCATTGTCTGCAACTGGTCGTCTATTTAATATAACTATCTTCTCCATATAATCTTCAAAAGAAGAAATAAGATGAGGAGATATTTTTGACTCTATTAAATCTCTTTGTGCTTGAATATAATACTCAGCATTAATGGCATCCATCAATCTAAAAGTTGTACCATTCCATTTATTTTGATATAATGTAACATTCTTTATAAAATTATTCCAAGAAGATCCACCATATCCTCTAGCATCAATTCTTCCTCTTAAAAACAAACTATAATTGTTTTCTTTGTCACTCAATAGATTCGCAAAATCCATCATATTAACTTGTGGATCATAAGACCCACTATCAGGATACATTTGTCTTGTTAACATTTCAGTTAAAGCTTCATTTATAAATCCCCCAAACTTAAATGTTGAATCTGCATATTTATCATTAATTACATTTTTCATAACTAGAAAATGTATAAATTCATGACACAAAGTATGATCTATCCTATCTTTATCTAAAATACGTGATTTATCAATACAAATTCTTTTTCCATCATAAAAACCATTAGCACCGATTTTACTTGGTTCATCATTCAAGTAAAAACTTAAATCTTTTGAAGAGTCATCATTAAGTAAATTTTCATTAAAAAAAGCTTGATAATCTCTTTCTGATGTATAACCATTTGCATTAAAATAAGCTTGCAATTTTTTCATTACCCGTTTAAAACTATCAATTAACATTGGATCAATATTGATTTTTTCTAAGTTTTCATCACTTATTAAATTAATAAAACTTTTATCATCCATACTATTTCCTCCAGTGTCATTTTTCTTATAATTCCATTTTACTCTATATTTAGTATAATGTAAAAGAAAAAAGACATTATCTCATGTCTTTACATAAATGAATATACTAAACAAATGATAAAGAATGCAGCACCAAGTACCATTGTTATTCTAGTAATAACTAACTCACTACCTCTTTCTTTCCTATTTTTAAATAAATCAGTAGAGTTACCTGAAAGAATTTGGGCTGCGCTTTCAGCTTTACCACTTTGTAATAGTACAATTATTATTAATAGTATTGATATAATTAATAGAACTATTTGCATAGTTTACACCTCCGTTAGACTTCACTTATATGTTTCAAACTGTTAATATAATAGCATAAACACTAAACAAATGCAAGTAAAAGAGCCTATTTACTAAGCTCTTCTTCTATTCTCATCAACCTATTATATTTACATATTCTATCTGTTCTAGACATAGAACCAGTCTTAATTTGACCAAGATCAAGTCCAACAGCAAGATCTGCAATAGTAGTATCTTCAGTCTCACCACTTCTATGAGAAATAATAGTTTTATAATTGTGAGCTTTAGCAAGTTCAATAGTCTCTAACGTCTCCGTAATAGTACCTATTTGATTTACTTTTAATAGGATTGCATTACCAGCTTTATTATCAATACCTTTTTGTAAGCATTCTTTATTAGTAACAAATAAATCATCAC
>CAMMBX010000041.1 GCA_946494345.1 uncultured Mycoplasmatota bacterium
GAACTATTGTTGTCCTCTTTCTTTAATACGATATTGACCTACTCTTCCTCTTAAGAAGTTTAGTTTAGCACGTCTTACTTTACCATGTCTTAAGACAGTGATACCAGCAATCTTAGGTGAGTGAATTGGGAATGTTCTTTCAACACCTACTCCACTACTCATTTTACGAACAGTAAATGTTTCACTAACACTGCCACCACGACGAGCGATTACAACTCCTTCAAAAGCTTGGATTCTTTCACGTTTACCTTCTATTATCTTAACGTCAACGCGAACAGTATCACCAACTCTGAATTCAGGAATGTTCTTATTAATTTGTTTTTCATTAATTTTGTCAATTATATTCATACTAGTTCCTCCTTTACCTATAACCAATGCTCATAACCAAAGTGATTAGCGGAACATTTTTTTGACGTCTTCAATTATATCATAGCATTAGTTACTTTGTAAAGAATTATTTTCATTATTTGTTACTTTAACAATCGCTTTATTAGTAAAGTCTAAACTTCTCAATACTTCATTCATTGTTGTTATATTCATATTTTTTATTAATTCTACATAATTAGTAATTACTTTGTGATAGTTGATTAAGTCATCTACTACAGAATCAACCAAACTATCAGCATAATCTGTTTTAATAACTTCACTGGATATCCAAACTTTTTTTATTCTTTCTAAATCCTCTTCTTCTATATTTAAGTTATTAAGATAGTTTTCTAATTCTTTTAAATAAACTGGAGTATTTAGACTATCTACTTCTACCATAAAAGTGATAATATTATCCACATCTTGAAAATAATAACCACTTCTAGAAACTAAATGTCTTTTTCTTACCATTTCTCTAAATGAAGAACTTGCTCCAAAACATAAAGAGATAATCATATTTAGATATAGATTAAGGATGACTTTATTTTTTAGAGGAAATCTATCTTTATCCATTTTAAAACCAATAGCTAATTTATCTATATTAACTGGAGCATTAATTTCTTCATATTCTTTTACTACTTTAACAGGCTCTTTATAATGTTTAACTTTAATGTTATCATCTTTTTCTAAAGAAAATCTTTTCAAGGTATCTGTTGTAATTTTTATGATCTCATCAGGAGATACTGCTCCACCTACAACTAAAAACATATTACTAGGACGATAAAAAGTATTATAACAATTATATAAGTCTTCTTTAGTAATAGATTTTATACTCTCTATTGTCCCTAATATAGGAGTATTATAATGTGATAGCTTATATAAGTTCTTACTTATAGTCTTATAGGCTAAATAATCGGGAATATCTTCATTCATAGCAGCTTCTTCACTAATAATTCCTTGTTCTTTTTTAACATTTTCATCAGTAAAATAAGGACTATTAACAAAGGTTAGAAGATACTCTAAATTTTCTTTCATCTTTTTATTACCGGTTACAATATAACAAGTATTTTTATAACTAGTAAGAGCATTAACATAACTTCCTGTTCTAGCATAAAAATCAAATGGTTTCTCACCATCTTTACTTTCAAACATTTTATGTTCAAGAAAGTGAGCAATTCCACTAGGAAAACTAGTCATTTTATTTTTTCCTTTTGGTACAAATTCATTATTAAGTGCTCCGTAATAAGTACCATAGTTAAAGTAGTAATTCTTTTTCTTACTGAATTTTTCATTTGGAATTATAATAATCTCTAAACCATTATCTAAAACTTCTCTATATATTGTTTTATCTACATTTTTAAGTTCAATTTTCTCCATTATCATCACTTCCTTCTAGAATATAAATTGTATTAATTTTAATTTTCTTAGCAAGAGCGATGATTTCATCTCTTGTTACTTTTAACATTTTTTTACGTTTTGTTTCTATATCATCTACACCAAGTAATTCTATCATATAGTAACTTTCTATAATTTGAAAAGGGCTTTCTATAATATCATCAATAGCGCTAGTGTAATACTCTTTCGCTTTGTTTATTTGTTCATCATCTATCTTACCATTTTCTAAATCTTTTAATATTTTTTTAATTATATTAACGGCATTATTTGATTTTCCTCTAGCAATACCTCCTCTTATAATTATTAAGTTATCTAATTTATTAGGAGTACTGCTTATATAATATGATAGAGAATTTTTTTCTCTTATCTCTCTAAATAATAGAGATTCTGATCCTCCACCTAATATAGCATTATATAAAGAAAGTGGATAATTTCGTTCATAGTCTGTTAAATTATTAAGATTTAATGTTACAATTAAATTATCTTGTTCTGATGATATATCTTCTTTAACTGTTTTTATTCTAGATGATTTTAAAGGTGTTACTAAAGCTTTAATAGGTTGCTTTTTAAAAGTATTTATCTTAAATTTTTCTCTAAAAATATTTGTGATATATTCTTCTTCTACATCTCCCAAAACAAATATATCAACAAAGTTATGTTTAATAACTTCTTCATAGTATGAATATAGATTTTCTTTAGTTATTTTTTCTAAATCTTCTAAATAACCTATTCCTCTATAACTTACAATATTATTAGGAGCGATGGCTTCTAATCCTTTAATTAAGGCATATGTCATTTTATCTTCAGAAAGGCTATTAAGGTCAGCTTTATATTCTTCATACACAGTTGCAAAATCGACTTCATCAAAAGCTTTATTAGTAACTTTAGGATTGAAAATAAGAGAATCTAGTAAGTCTAAACTTTTTTCAAAGTTACCAGGTTCTGTATATTTATCATTTAAAACTTTAAGACTAAGCCCTGTATCTAAATAATTTCCTATTCTTCTATTAGTACAAGATATATTAACAGCATATAAATCTTGTTCAGCTTTAGTAAGTTCTACTTTAGTTTTATAGTCATTACTACCAAGCATGATGATACGATTTAAAAAATTACGTTTTGTAATGTTTTCTTTTTTCGCTTCTTCTCTAAAGAATATCTTTACAGTAATAGTCTTATAAAGATTAGTTTTTATAATATGAAGATTATATGCTCCTAAGTCTTTCTTTATATAGTTCATACTACATCTTTCCTTTCTATATTATGGCTGAATCTAAGGCTAGTGTAATCATTTGATCCAATGATTTTTCTCTTTCTTCACTACTTAAACTTCTCTCATCATAAAAAGAATCAACAACAGTCATTAGACATACGGCTTCTTTATGAAGATAAGAGGCAACATAAAATAGTCCAAAGGCTTCCATTTCCGTTGCAAGATAATTATCTTCAGGAAAGTTACTTTTAAACTCCTCCATAGAACTAGCATATAGATCAAATACATCACTAGTAATAGTCTTACCAATTTTTAAAGGAATATTCTTGGTATCAGCAACTTTTTTTATAGTTTCATTTAATGATGGACTTGATTCTACATAATCAAGATCTTCTCCTGCAAGTAACTTAGGGAAATAGCTTTTACAATATGCTCCTTTTGATAAGACTATATCTTTTATTTTAATATTCTTATTGAAAGAACCACTTGTACCTATTCTGATGATTTTTTTAACATCATAGAATTTATATAATTCATAAGAATAAATCCCAATACTAGGTATTCCCATTCCTGAAGCAAAGACTGTTACTTTCTTTCCTTTATAGTAACCAGTATAGCCAAACATATTTCTAACTTTATTAACTAGTTTATAGTCTGTTAAAAATTTTTCAGCAATGTATTTAGCACGTAAAGGATCTCCTGGCATTAAAACAACTTCTGCAATATCTTCTTTTTTACTTTCTATATGTACTGTCATAATAAAAACCTCCTCCAAACAAAAAGATTATAAAAATGCTAATATTTTTATAATCTTATTATTAACACTTCCTATTAAAATTATAACTTAATTAATTTAAAAAAGGAAGTTAAAGTTTCTATAAAAGATAATCGTAATATTTAAAACATTAGTATACTTAGTAATAACTTATCTTATTTTTTTAATTTTACAGTAAAGTAAAAGATAAAAAGGAATAAATCACATATTCCTTACTTTAATCTTCATATAATCCATGTATTTTTTCTAAATCACTATCTGTTATTTTCTCTAAAACCCATTTTTTATTATCTTTAACTAAACTAAAATTAATTGTATAACTTGCTTTATCAGTTACTTCTTTCATAGCATTTATCTTATAATGGTCTATCTTTTCTTCAGTTGTCTCTTTTTCATCTTCTAAAAACTCATCAGGGTGTTCATCTATATAGTCTTCCGCTTCATTCAAAGCATTGTTATAATCAAATACTTCTAATTCTACTATAACAGTAGCTTTATCTCCATCAGTTTGTTCATTTTTTATTTTGTAAGATAAGTTTTGATATTGTTTAATCATTAATTCCTTATACTCTTCTTTATACTCATCACTATAATTACTATTATCTACAACATTATCTAATTCTGTTAAAACACTACTATCAAGTATTTGATATTTTCCCAAATACTCTTCTACTCTTCTTGTTGGAGTATTCATCATATCATTACAACCTGATAATAAAAAGACTGCTAATACTAATAATAATATTTTCTTCATAAATTTCATCACCTAATTGTATTATTTACAAAGTATTAGTATTTATACCATTATTTTTTCTTAATAGTTGATAATTTTAATAGATTATATAGTTTGTGATGAAAAGAGTTATAATCTTTAGATACTTCTTGTTCAATAATTTTTAATTTAGTACTAAAGTCATTTACTTCATTAGTAAAGAATTCTTTATATAAATAGTTTAATTTTGACTCTTCTTTATTTATTTTAATCTTTTTAATTTCTCTATCTAAAAACTTTCGTTCTTCTTCTTCTTTTCTAGTTAAATAGGATGTCTTAGTATTTTTCTTTAAAACTTCATAGGCAATATCCATAACTACTAGTTCTTCTCCTATTTCTAAAACCTCTTCCTCCTCGTCAAGTAAAAGACTACTCTTATAAGTTACATTACCTTCTTCATCTAATTCTAAAGCTAAGGCCTTTTTAGGAGTAGTTACAATGGCTGCATAATCTATAGTATCTATTTCATTATGAAAGTAACTTTCTGTTTTTGATTTTATTTTTGAAAGAAAATTTTTATCTACTTTTATCTTCGATGTTAATAAGTCTTTTAACATAAATTCACTAATTCTAATAATAGGTATTTTCTTTATATGTTCTAGATCATCTTCTAAATTCCATTCATAAAACTCTTTTAACTTATAGTCTTTGGTCCAATTTAATAAAATATCATATGTATATATCAATTTTTCTTCCCCTTTCTTATTGCTATTAACAATAAAATAATACCTAATATTAAAGTATAATTTTTTAAGTTAGATGCCATAAATATTAAGTATTCTTTAAATGAATAGCCAAATGTAAATAGATTAGAGTAAATTATAAAGTAAAAGAAACCTACTACTGTTAAAATAAAGCCTACTAACCCTATAAATATATATTTGATAATATCACCTAATATAATTTATTCTAATTTATTTTTAGTATACAGAAAATTATATATTTTTATACGAAAAAAAAGCTCATTTAAGCTTTTTCTGTTTCAATTTGCTTAGTATCTTTAAATTCTACTTTATTAATACTTTCAAACTTTTTACTAATTTTATCAGTTGTAATAGAAACATTTTCAACATCTTTATTAACTGCTTGAATACTACGAGATAATTTATCCCATCTTTCTTTATATCTTGCAAATTCTAAACTAAGTTTATTAAGTTCTTCATGGATTATAGAAGTATATTTATCTTTTTCCATATTTTTTATAATCATTTGGATTACTGTTAAAGTTGACATTAGAGTGGTAGGAGAAGTTAACCATACTCTTCTCTTATAAGCATATTCTATTAAATCAGAATGATAAGCATTAATTTCTGCAAATATGGCTTCAGCAGGTAAAAACATAATAGCTTGATCACTTGTAACTCCATCTATTATATATTTACTACTAATAGCATCTATGTGTTTCTTTACATCAGCTTTAAAGGCTTTGGTAGCATCTTCTCGTTCTCTTTTAGATAAATCTTTATCTACCATAATTTGATAATGTTCTAAAGGAAATTTAGAGTCAATAGCAATTGTACCTAATGGTTCAGGAGCGAAAAGAATGGAATCAGCAATTGTACCATTAGGAAGAGTATATTGTAATCTATAAATAGAATCATTACCTTCTCCAAAGACATTTACTAAAATATGCTTTAGATTTACTTCTCCATAGATACCTCTTGTTTTTTTATCAGTCAAAATACTTTGTAGGGAAATAATATCAGTTGATAAAGTATCTATTTTCTTTTGGGCTTCATCAATTTTACTAAGTCTTTCTATTACTGAAGTAAAAGTCTTATTAGTTTTTTCAAAGTTTTGATTAATTCGTTCATTAACTCCTTCGTTGATAGCAAGTAATCTTCTTTCTAAGCTTTCGTTTAATTTAGTAAAATCTTCAGTTAAATTTTTAGTTAAATTATCTTTAAAATCATTTAATTCTTTAATAGTATTAATTTCTAAATTATTAAGTCTATCTGTTATTTTAGATTCATTAATATTTTTCATTAATGAAATAACTATTAAAATGATTATTAATACTAATAATATTATAATTAAGTAGTCCATAAAATTCATCCTTTCTATATATATAATATACATCTTAGAACAAATTTTCGTCAAGAATTATTTCTCATAACCATTCTTTATACTATAAGTATGATAGCCTTTATCATTTAATAGTTTAGATAATCTTTTACTGCTAAAGCCTGTTTCACATATTAAATAATAGATTTTGTCAAAAGATAAGTATTTATCAGGCATAGTTCTAAGTACTCTTAATGGAATATTTATAGAATTTTTAATATGTCCTCTTTCATATAAGTAATGTTCTCTTATATCAATGATATTAATATTATCTAAATATTTTATTTCTTCATAATCAATTTCCATACATAACACCTAGAATATTATATGTAAAAAAGAAAAAGAGTTAAGGACTCTTAACTAGATAACTTTAGATTGTTGCAACTAAGCGGAAGGAACCGACAGAGTAAGGAGCACCAATAGTATAGCTTGTGGCATCGAAATGAAATATACCTGCTCCATTTATACTACTAGAATGCATAGAACTTCCACTACGACATAGCCAAGAACGCACTTCACTAACTATGCTATGATAATCACCATACCAGCCTGAAGTTTCTGATAAACCGTGGGATATACAAGATGTTCCATTACATGCTGTACTTACATTACTACTTGTATATTTATCATAATATTTTGATTCTGGCATTGTAGAAAATCCACTATCTCCAATAACATCATTATAATTACCCATTACATATTCCCATGACCCTCCACTCATATCATATATTCCGTAGATATTTCCTGTTGTTGAGGCTCCTGTTCCACTTATATCTATATCATAAGTATATTGGCATCCATAATCTGTATTTTCATTACTAGGTGCACCATAACTACAACCTGTTATATATTGGCCACTTTTATTTTGATATATCTCTTTATTTACGCCTATAAAATTAGTATTTCCTAACTTTCCATATTTACTTTGTGATAAATAAGAAACTATTGCCCATTCACTATTTTTCATCATATGTGTATCAGTTGTACTTTCTATTCCATATCTATTTCCTGCATCATTCATTTTTAAACTTACATTAAATGCATTACTTACATTTATTCCCCTCCAACTTGTTACATTTGGTTTTATTATAGCATCTAATTCTGTTGTATTTCCTCCTCCATCCGTTGCAGAAGGATTACTACTACTGGTCTCAAACTTTCCTACCCATATGCCTCGTAATTCTTCATCACCAAAGGTAAAAGCATCAGGGGTATACCAACTATTATCTTTTATTCCTTCACTAACTATATACTTTGCTGTTCCTCTATCTTTCTTATTCTCTGATATAAACTTTATATCGATCTCTCCTGGTAAAGCAAGAGTTGGTGTTGTATCTAAATAATTTCCTTGTTTTCCATAATAGTTTGTGCCATCCTCACTTCCTATTGTGTAACTATATCTTGGTATCCATACCCACATTGTCTCTATATCATCCATATTTACTACTGTTCCATTAGAAGCATTCTTATATGTATCTCTTGTTGATGATGATACGGTTACAGCATTAGCCCACTTCTGTTCATTATAGTTATACCAATCATTATTTGTGTTTGTTACATCAGCTTTTATCCAGTTGGTTCCATTATAAGTTACGGGAATCATTCCATTATCTAATACTGGAGCATTTGGACTATTCTGTTCTCTATCGAAACTCTCTACTACTATCTTACTTTGATGAGTTTTTCCTTGTGCTTCATTTCCAGCATTCTCATCTAACCACATTCTTAATTCATAGGTTACATCTTCACTTGGTTCTAAAGTATCTTCTCCTATTATTTCAAAAGTACCTTTACCATAGTTACTTACTCTTACTACCCCACTATCATAACCATTAGAGCCTGTTATTCTCATCTTCAAATAACTATTATCTAAAGTATTATTACTATCTTCTTCTAATGATACATGATAATAGGCATTTATATTTCCTGTATTTGTTATTGTAAAAGTATATGGCGTTGTCTTTAATCCTTGATTATCTGAGATAGGGGCAGTATTATCTAGATTAATAGTATCTCCTTCACTAAAATCAACCTTTA
>CAMMBX010000042.1 GCA_946494345.1 uncultured Mycoplasmatota bacterium
ACAATTAAATGCAACTATTCCTATTTTTAGGTTGCATTTACTTTTTCAGTTCAGTCAATAATAAAAGAGTATTTAAAATACTCTTTTTCTATTGTCAAATTTTAAAAATTCGTTATAATAAATATTAGTTCTTTTTAGGAGGAATATAAATGGCAAAGTTACCTATTTTAATTATTAATAATGCAATACTCTTTCCAAATATGGAGTATCGTGGTGAAACAATAGATTATCTAGAACAAGAGATAATCAATAATATTGATAATACTGATAGTAAAGAATTAATTATTATCCATTCTATTGATAATATTAGTATAGATGATGTAACCGAATTTCCCAAAATAGGCCTTTTAGCAACCTTAACTTTAAAATTAAATATTCCTAACTCTAAAATGCGTTATATCGTTATTGGTTTAAAAAGAGTAGAGATAAACAGTTATGAAGAAGTAGATGGCATTTACTATGCCAATTATGAGGTAATAGAAAAAGAAGAAAATCTTGAAGAAGAGACAAAATATTTAAGCATGCTTTATCGTAACTATGAAAAATATGTAAGAGAAATATCTTCTGTTAGTAATGCCATGTTAGGAGAAATATCATCAATAAAGAGTCTTGATAAATTAACTGACTTTATTGTTTCTTTTCTAAATCTAAGTCCTGAAGTAAAAAAGAATTACTTATATGAATTAGATCCTATTAAAAGGGCGATGAACTTAGTAGGTCAATTAAAAGAAGAAATAAATCTTGCTAAATTAGAAAAAGAAATAGAAGCGAAAGTTCATAAGAAGATCGATGAAGATCAAAGGAAATACTATTTAAGTGAAAAACTGAGAATTATTTCAAATGAATTAGGAGAGCCAAATAGTAAAAATTTAACTATAAAAAAGTATAAAGATAAATTAAAGAAACTTAAATGTTCTTCTAAAGTAAGAAATAGAATTAAAGAAGAAATAGACCATTTTTCTTCAATTAATGAAAATACCCCGGAGGCTTCTATTTTAAGAGACTATATTGAATTAATGTTAAGTCTACCTTGGGATTATAAAACTAAAGATGTTACTGATATTAAAGAAATAGAAACAGTCTTAAATAATAGTCATTATGGCCTTACTAAAGTAAAGGAAAGAATTGTTGAATATATTGCAGTTAAACAAAATTCTAAAAAAGAAAAAAGTCCTATTCTTTGCTTAATAGGGCCTCCCGGAGTAGGAAAGACTTCTCTTGCTAAAACCATTGCTAAAGCCTTAAATCGTCGTCTTGTAAGTGTTTCTGTTGGCGGTATTAATGATGAAGCAGAAATAGTTGGACATAGAAGGACTTATGTTGGAGCTTTACCTGGTAGAATAATAAGTGGTATAAAAAAATGTGGTAGTTCAAACCCTGTCTTTATTATCGATGAAATAGATAAAATGACTAAAAACTTTAGAGGAGATCCTGCTAGTAGTCTTCTAGAGGTCCTAGATAAAGAACAAAACAGTTTCTTCTATGACCATTATCTTGAAGAAGAATATGACTTATCTAATGTTTTGTTTATCGCTACTGCTAACTATGAAGATCAAATACCTGTAGAACTAAAAGATAGATTAGAGATAATTTATTTAGACTCCTACACTGAATATGAAAAATTATCTATCGCTAAAAATTATTTAATTCCAAAAGCTCTTGATGAACATGGTCTTACTTCTTTACAAGTTAGTTTTACTGATCAAGCTATACTAGATATTATTAACTATTACACTAAAGAAGCAGGAGTTAGAAACTTAGAACGTTTAATTTCTACAGTCTTAAGAAAAATTGTAAAAAAAGTATTAACAGAACCTAACTATGCTTTCTATTCCATTACTAGTAAGAACTTAGAAGAGTACTTAGATAAAAGAATTTACAATGGTAAAGAAAATAAAGAAACTAAACTAAAAGGCGTTGTCAACGGTCTTGCCTATACTCCATATGGAGGAGATACACTTCCTATTGAAGTAACATACTATAAAGGTAATGCTAACTTAGTTTTAACTGGTTCTTTAGGAGAAGTAATGCAAGAGTCAGCAAAAATTGCTTTAAGTTATATAAAAGCTAATGCCAAGAAATTTAATTTATCAAAAGAAATATTTGAAGATGATATTCATATTCATGTTCCAGAAGGTGCTATTCCTAAAGAAGGACCAAGTGCTGGTATCGCTCTTACAACCGCCTTACTTAGTGCTTTCACTAATACTAAGATATCTACTAAAATAGCCATGACAGGAGAAATTACTTTACAAGGAGATATTCTTGAAATAGGGGGAGTTAAAGAAAAAGTCTTAGGTGCTTATAGAGAAGGAGTTAAAACTATCTATTTACCATTAAAAAATAAAGAAGATGTCAAAGAAATACCTAAAGAAATAAGAGAAAAACTAGACTTTATCTATGTTTCTAATTATAATGAACTATATAAAAAAATATTTGTAAATAAGAAGGAAGAAGTATGCAATTAAAGGATTTAAGTATTACTAATAGAAAATATGCCCTAAATATTAAAGCTGATATGACTAGTGATAATATTTTAGAATCCCTTAGTTTAAATGATATAGAAACTAATATTAAAGGACTTCATGCTCTTTTAGTAACAGAGCCTAATTTTTTCTTAATTAATGAAGATTTCATAGATAATTCTTTAACTATTTCTAGATTATATAATGATAACTTTGCAATAAATAAATTAACTTCCCTAAAAGAATTACCAGAAGATACTAAAGAAGAAAGAGCAAGAAATTATTTAAGAAGAGAATACTTTAAAAGAGAATTTGTATTTTCCTATGATGATTATCTAGAACTATTAGAACTAGATGATTTACTGTTAAGAGAGACAAACTATCATTATCTATTAGAGAATCCTTATATAATATATTCTATTACCTATCTAAAAAAAGAATTAGATGACTATTATATGTATAATAAAAAAGCCGATAATTATTTATATACAATTTTAAAATTACTTCTAAAAAAAGGATACTCTGATATTGATAGCGTTATTGCTATTATGAGTGCTCTTAATCTCTTTTCGTATAAAGATAATGGAAAGATTATTACTTTCGCTAAGAAAATATAGTAATAATCTTTTTTCTCTTTTCATACATTAGAACTAAGGAAAGGAGATAAATATGCGACAAATAATAACTTTAGAAAAAGAAATAGCTTTTAAGACTATGGTAGGGGAGATTACTAGTATTTCTTTAGAACCTGATTTAGAATTTATTAATGATAGTGAAATTGAAGGTAATTTAATAATTAGTGGTACTTATAAAATGACTGAAGCTAGTACTATTGAAGAGGAGTTTAATTATAAAATACCTGTAGAAATTATGCTTACTACTTCTTTAGATGAAGAGAAAAGAAAAATAGATATTAATAACTTTACATATCAAATTGTAAATGAAGAGGCTTTAGAAATTAAAATAGAAGTATTAATAGAAGGCCTTGAAAAAATAGATATTGAGGAAATAGAAGAGCCTAAAGAACAAGAAGTAATAGAAGAGCCTATAAGAGAAGAAGAAACAAAAGAAATAAAAGAAGAACCTGTAAGAGAAGAAATAGAAGTTTTAACAACAGAACAAGAAGAAGATAAAAATACTTTACCAAGTTTTGAAGAAGTAAAACAAGAAGAAGAGACTAAAGAAATTACTACTATGGAAGAACCAAAAAAAGAAGAAGTTAGTAAAACTTTTGAAGAAGCTACTATTACTACTAATAATAATGATACTAGTAAAGAAGTAATGGATTCTATCTTTTCTGCTTTTGCTAATACCCCTGAGACTTATGCTACTTATTCTATCTATATTCTAAGAGAAGATGATAACCTAGAAGAAGTAATGGCAAAATATAAGACAACAAGAGAAGAATTATCAGAATATAACGATTTAGATAACTTAAAAATAGGAACAAAATTAATTATTCCTACTACTATAAAAGAAACAAATGAAGGATAAGACAATAAGTAAATATACTTATTTAAAAAATATTAAAGTCTTAACTTATAATGATGAGAAAGTCCTAATAAAAAGAAAGAAAAAATATGACTTAGAAAAAATATATAAATATTTAGATGATCATAATATTACTAATTATCTAAAACCCTTTAAAATGACTGATAAAAACTTATATTTTAATTATCTAGATAAAAGGGTTTTATCTACTGATGAATTAGCTAAACACCTAGTCTATGCTCTTAGTGATTTACAAAATAAAACTACTACTTATAAAGAAATAGATAAAGATAAATTAAAAGAAGAGTATGATAACTTTAATAACAGAATAACATACTTAGAAGAATATTATTTTACTTTACAAGATATGATAGAAAATAAAGTTTATATGGCTCCTTCTGAATATCTATTTATAAGAAATGTATCTATTATTTATCAAGCCTTAAATTATGCTAAAAGCACTCTAGAATCATGGTATAAATTAATGAAAGAAAAAAAGACAGAACGTTATGTATACTGTCATGGTAAATGTGAACTAAGTCATTTTATTTCTGCTGATTATGATTATTTTATAAGCTTAGAGAATGCTCATTTAGGTAGACCTACAGAAGACTTTGTAAGATTCTTTAAAACAAACTGTAATGATACTGATATGTTAAGTAATTTTAAATATTATCAACATAGATATCATTATACTGAAGAAGAATATCTCTATTTTTTAATAAATATTACTATTCCTATCAAAATAGATATATATAAGTCAAGTTTAAATAAATGTGTAGAATTAGTTGATTTCTTTGATAGATTAAAAATAACTAGTGATTTCATTTTAAAAAATGACAAAGATAAGCATCACTATGAAAAGCACTAATTCTATTAATAAAAGTAAAGCATGAATTCTTGTTACTAAGAATAAAAGAAGTACTGCTTGATAACATATAATAACCCCTAAAGCTAGTATTGCCCCTACATAGAAGAGACTATTTCTTCTTTTTTGTTTACAAAAATTACATCTACAAAAAGGGCTATGTTTATTACCTCTAAACTTCATAACCATCACCTATCTTAGTTTATGTAAAGATAAAAAAGTTGTTAAAAACATCTATATAATGTTAAAATAATATTAGGAAGTGAAGTTATGCAAAAAGTAAGTACCTTAGTAAAGAAAAGTAATATGACTAAATTAAAGAGTTATTATGGTGAAGCCTTAAATGATAATAATTTTAAAGAGTATGTAGATAAGCTAGATGTAAGTGATGATGTTTTAATTAAATATACTTCTAATTTAGAAGATTGTGTTAAAGAATATGAAAATTGTAAAAACTGTAAAGGACTAAAGAATTGTCCTAATACTTTAAAAGGACATGTTTTTAAAGCTATTAAAGATGGTAATAATCTAAACTTTAGTTATTTGCCTTGTTCTAAATTAATTAAAGAACAAAGCACCTATGCTTATAAAAAGAATATTACTTGTTTTGATTTACCTAAAGAAATAAAAGATGCTTCTTTTTCTAAAGCCTATCGGGATGATAATAAGAGACTACCTATTTTTAAATATTTTAAAGAGTTTATTTCTACATATACAAAAAATAAAACAGGTAAAGGCTTATATTTAAGTGGTTCCTTTGGTAGTGGTAAGACCTATTTAATAGCAGCTTTATTTAATGAACTTGCTAAAAAGAATATAAGTTCTGCTTTAGTTTATTACCCTGAACTTTTAAGAAGTTTAAAATCATCATTTGGTCATGATTATGAAGAAAGATATGAATTTATTAAAACAGTTCCTTTATTATTATTAGATGATATAGGAGCAGAATCTACTACTCCTTGGAGTAGAGATGAAGTTTTAGGACCTATATTACAGTATAGAATGGAAGAAGAATTACCAACTTTCTTTACTTCTAATTTGACTTTAAAAGAATTAGAAACAGCTTTAAGTATTACTAATAGTGGTGTAGAAAAGGTAAAAGCAAAAAGGATTGTTGAGAGGATTAAACAGTTAACAGTTTCTTTAGAATTAATTAGTAAAAATAGAAGACAGTAAATTAAATACTGTTTTTTCTTTTTAATTGATTTAATGGACTCTATGTATTTTATTAGATAGTAGAATGATTTTAATAAAGATAAGCATTCTAATAATAAAGGAGTGTAGGCATATATGACATCTAAAAATAAAAAGATAACAGCGATAGTAATAAGTATAATAATAATTATAATATTAGTAATAGCGATAAGTTATGCTTTTTTTAGAACAGAGTTAACTGGAAAAGAAGGAATAGTAAAAATAGGAGAATTAGAACTAGTATTAAATGAAACAAGTGAAGGTATAAGCTTAGATAAGGCCATAGGTTTAAGTGATAGTGAGGGAATGGAACTAACACCATCAACCTTTGAGTTAAGGAATAATGGTAACAATTCTGTAGATTATACAATATATTTAGATGATAATATAATAAATGATAGTGATACTAGAATAGATGATAAGTACTTAAAATATAACTTAGTAAAGAATAATGAAAGTACTGGTGCCTCACTTCTAACTAGTACAGGAACTAATCCTAATAGAGTGTTAGATTCTGGAACAATAGAAGGTAAAGGAACAAATACCTATAGTTTAAATCTATGGATAACTGATGAAGTAGATGGTAACTATTCGGGACAAGTATTTAGTGGTAAGTTGAGAGTAGAAGTATCTCAAGAGAAAGCTAAGGAAGCTTCAACAGTATTACTTAATAATATACCAGAAGAAAATCTATATGATGATGGAGTAGATACTTTTATAACGGGAGAAGATCCAAATAATTATATTTGGTATAGTGGCAAATTATGGAGAGCGGTGAGTGTAAATAACGAAACTAAGACAACTAAGTTAGTAACACAGTGGAATATAAGTTCAATTCCATATGACGATGATAGTTCAGCTTTTTCAGAAAGTTACATGGAAGACTGGTTAAATGATACAAGTATAGATGGCTTTTTAGGGAATTTAAGAGATCCAGAGAAGTTTATAGTAATGGATGCAAAATGGGATGCTACTATGGATGATAGAGACTTAGAAAATATAACAAGACCAAATGGAACAACAGTAGTAACCGATGCTGTAGGGCTTTTAAATATGTATGAATACCAATCTAGTAATAACGGTGGCACAAATAGTTACTTAAATAATGGACTTTACTGGTGGCTGCTAACTCCATATAGTTCGTCTATAGTGTGGATTATGGATTATAGTGGTAATGCCAGCAACGATACTACGATAAATGCTCGTGGTGTTCGTCCATCTATAAATCTAAAATCTAGTATTAAAATTGCTGATGGTGATGGAACCAAAGGTAATCCCTATCGATTAGAAGGAGATAATGATACTACTCTATCAGGAACACTACTTTCAAATAGATATAGTGGTGAATACATAACTTTTGGAACAGGAGAAAATAATTTATATCGAATAGTAAGTCATGAGAATGGGGTAGGAACAAAGATAACTAGTGCCGAGCCATTAAAAGATTCAGGGGCTTTTAAAATTCTAGCTTTTGGAACTGATGCAAACTATTCAAGCAATAATACAATAGGTACATTCTTAAATGGAGAATATCTAACAAATTATGTAGGTAATAATTATACCAATATGATAGAAGACAGTACAACTTGGTATTTAGGTGCTGTAGGAGATGGAACTAGCTATAGACTTGCAAAATATACTGATATAACAAGTAATGTATTAACTTCAAATATAACCCAAGCTAAAGTAGGACTATTAAGATTAGGGGAATTAATGGCAGGACAGTTTGATATATATGAAAGCAATACCAATTATTGGCTTTTAACACCATATAATGATGTTACTATTCGTGATATTGGTAATAGTGGAGATTCTTACTTTATTAGTATTTTGTGGGTTTATGGTATTCGTCCATCTCTAAATTTAAAATCTAATGTCGTAATAACAAGTGGTGATGGTACTAAAGAAAATCCTTTTCACTTAGATTTAATAAATTAAATTAGTTGATAGTCATTAATATTTATGGTAATATAAATATAGAAAAGATAAGAAAAGTAGATCTAATTAATTCACTAGGGTAAATTAATTCGTTAATCTACAAAGAAAGAAGGTACTTCCTATGGCAATATACAATTTACAAATAGTTACCTGGGGGGGGGTCATTTAACCCTAATCTAAGTAATAAAGCTACTTTCTTTCATTATGTAAGAAGAATAGAGTAGGAGTATTCTATTCTTTTTTAGGTTTACGTAAACTGGTTAAATAACTAATTATACAATTAGTTAATTTCGAACATAAAAGTGAAAAAATAGGTTAAACTAAGAAGTAAGTGAGGGATAGTATGACAAAGAAAAAATATATAATAATATCAGTAGTAATAATATTAATAAGTATAATATCATTAATAGGTACAAGTTATGCCTTATTAACCTTAACAGTAGAAGGAGATAAAGAAATAACTTTAACAGCAGGAATATTAAAGGTTGATTTTAGTGAAGGAGATACCATTAATCTAGATAATACTGCCCCAATCTCGGACACACAAGGAAGGAAGACAACCCCATATACTTT
>CAMMBX010000043.1 GCA_946494345.1 uncultured Mycoplasmatota bacterium
GGACGTACTGTTGGTGCTGGTGTTGTTTCTGAAATCGAAGGATAATAGAAACTTATTAAGAAGCCTTAGGGCTTCTTTTTTTGTTTGAGATATGTTATACTTTTAATGGTGTTAAATATGAAAAGAAAAGAGATTATTTTAGGGGTTATTGGTATTATTATAATAGTAGTTGTTGCTTTCTTTCTTGCTAATTTTATTCATAATAGTCATGTAAATTCTATCGATAAAGAAAATGAAGCCTTAGAAGAAGAGAAAGAAGAAGAAAGACTTGAAGTGGATGGAGTAGAGATTAACTTTAAGACTTATAGAGTTGATCAAAGCTTTTTTATTAATGTTCCTGATGATTTTGTAATGTTAGATGAAGAGACATTAAAGTCTAAATACAATTATAATGAACGACCAGAGCTTGTATTTATGAGCGGTGATGATAAAGAACATATTTTTATTAGTACTACTAATGAATCTATGACTGATGATGGATTAGAAGAATATCTAAATAATAGAATAGCAGGACTTACTAATATGACTATTTTAGATAGTGGTATTTATACTCATTATGATAAGACTTTTGCAAGATTGTCTGCAACAGATGCAAATACATATTATAATATAAGATTCTTTACTATTGAAGATAAATTAGTGACAGTTGAGTTTAACTGTTCTGTTGATGTTTATGAAGAGTGGGAAGATGTAGTTAATGAGATTATGGATAGTCTTTGCTTTAATGAAGACGATATAAAAAAATATTCTAGCGATTAGAATATTTTTTCTTTTACTTTTTCTTTTCTTTATTTAGATTTTTATATAAATTATATGGTAGAGGACTTATAATCAGTTCAAATTCACCAATATATTCAGTAATTAAAGAGTTAAATCCTAATTTCATTTCATTAAGACCACTATACTTATTTATTTTTGTAAACTCTCCACTGACGGCATTTAAGTTTATATATTTAAAGTTCTTATTTTTGTAGTCATTTATCATTTTCCATTTTATAAGGTAATTTGAATTAAGAGTTTTAAAACTTTGGTTAAAGCCTTCTATAATTAGATAACAAACATTATCATAAGTTAAATTTAAAGATGTTCCAATAATTAATCCTTCAGGATTATCCTTTAATAAGTTAGTAGCCCAAACAAGATTCTTTTTATAAGTATTGACTAGTTTGTCTGATTCCATTTTCTCATTAATTAGCTTTTTTTTGGAATTATTATTGGTTGTGGCTTGGATTTTATTGGCAAGATTATTGTTTATTTCAATTTCTCTTTCATATTGAAGACGACTAGTAATTACAAATGTTTCTGTATTTAATTTAGCAAAGTATAAGTCAATACTATTGTTAAAATTATTATAAAGATCTATATAATAGTTTAAAGGTTTATCATACTTCTTCTTTATTAATTCATAAAATAGAGGAAGTTCATCTTTAGTACCTTTATATATTTCTACACCACTTCTGATTGCTTTCTTAATCTTGTGTTTTACTCTTTTTTCAAAGCTTTGATATATATCTTTAATATCATTATTTAACATGACAATAGCTTCAAATCTTGGCTTGTTATTTTCAAAGAAAAGATTAGGACCAAGATAATTGTAACCACAGCTTTTTAAATTTTCTAAAGCAATGTTAGCCTCGTTGTTAATATTCATTATTTTACCATTTTTATCTCTAACATTAACAGGTAAGTAAGGATCAATAGTAATAGAAATAAAGCCTTGTTTTCCTAATAGCTTTTTTAATCTAGTTGTAAATTCTTTTAAGTCATTAATATTATTATAATCAAAGAGAAATCCTCTTGGAGCATAGGCAATTTTATAATTCATGAATACTTCTTTGTATAGTAAAAGTGAGGCACCTAATAGATTGCCTAAATCGTCTATAATACCAATATAGTGAATATCAACTCCATGATTTTTGATAGTATTTCCATATGCTGAAGTTTGATAATAGTTACGATATTTATGAGTATTTGCAAATTTGTCAAAACTTATTTCATCTAAAGTTATTATCTTCATAAATGGCACCACTTTCTCTTCTTAAATTATATCATATATTCTTTACTTTTCAAAATGTTGTCTTTGATGTGATTAATAATTCAAAATGTCCTATTTTTAAATAAGGATTTACAAAACAAAATGTCCTATTATAAAGAAGCGAAGAAAAATTATAAACCCATTTATAAAACAAAATGTCCTATTGAAATTTAAGTGCAATAATATATACTATAATTGTTACTTAAAGGGATAAGGCAACACTGAGGAGTGACCTGAGCATTTAAGTAATGTTAAACGAAAAAGGAAGCGAAAATGCATTTCTTTTTTTTCGGTAACTAAAAGCGATAAACCTTGGGGTTTGGGGCAAAGCCCCACTAAATTTTAAATTTTCTCCATGGATTATCTTTACTAGGTTTAAAGCCATTTTTTGATGCTCTATTTTTTTCATTTATTTGTTGTTCTACTAACATTAATAAATATGATTTATTATCTATTACTCCAAATAATTTATTATCATATGTATTAACAACAGTACATTTTGTTCCAACTTTAAAAGATATAACTTCACCAGTTTCTACATCAACAGGTAAATAATATTTATTGAAATATTTTATCGATGAAGCATTATCTATAGTTCTTTCGCTCCTAATAGAAATAATGAAACTTAATTCATTATCAGTATAATTATTTTCTTTCATAACATTCTTTTTAGGATTGATTTTATAAGAAAATCTTTCATTTATTTTAGGAATAAATATGTCATTTAAATATTTATTTGCTTTTTCAATTGTAGTTATACCTTTATATCTTAACTCCGCTTTTAATCGCCTTTTAAAAGTACCATTTTCTCTTTCAGCATTCGGTTTAAATAATGGATTACTACTACATGAGAGTTCAATATTCAAATCTTCACATATTCTACCAAACTGAGTTACATTAAGTTTTGATTTAGAACTTTTTGCATTATTAACAGAAAATGAATTTCTTTTATCAGTTTTTATTTTTTTAGGTATTCCGAAGTTTATAATCATGTTCATTAATACAACTAAATATGCATTTGTTGTTTCTTCATAATCAAAATATCCAGATAACACTTTCTTTGTGGCTTTATCTACTGATAAATGTAATGCTGTTTCTTCTGTACCAAACCAAACCCAAAAGGCTGCATCCATTTGAACTTCTTCACCAAAAGAATAATTTAAAGTAGATTTTCTAATATGTTTTTCAAATTCTTCTTTCTTCCTTTGTTCAAATAATTTTTCTTGGGATTCTGTTATGGAATTATCTCTAATTGCTTTTTTTATGTTTTCATTATATAATTTAATTGTTTTATGTTGGGCATAGGGAGAAATAATATCATTATTTGTAAATATGGTAACCATAGTAGAAAAAGAAATACCATATTTATAGCCTTGTTCTTCATAGAAATGAGTAAAACCATAATCAGAAAAATTGGTTAAGTAATCATTTATAATTTCAGTTGATATATCATCTGGAATTTTTTTTGCATTTTGGTTATTTAGATTTTTATGAACAAAAGCATCTTCACCTATGTCCTTATACTTAATAATAATTCTACGAACTTGTCTATCGGTTATACCTAATTTTAATGCTGCCTCTTTTTGAGTTAATTCTTTAGAAATAACTTTTTTGATAGTTTCACTATATAATTGTTTATCAGATACTTTAGCCATTTAAAATACACCCCCTTTCTGAGAGTGTATTATAGGACTTTTTGTTTTAAAAACCAAATTTTTCCATTTTGTTTTTTCCTCTTTTATAATAGGACATTTTGTTTTGTAAATGAAATTTAAAAACCGGACATTTTGTTTAAATAGTCACATTTACTTTTCAAAATGTTGTCTTTGAAAAGTATCAGTGGTAAAATATGAAATGTATTATATAATGATATTGGAGGAATTCTTATGTTTGAAAATAAAAAAATATTAGTCTTGGGTATGGCTCGTAGTGGGTATGAAGCTTGTAAGTATTTAAGTAAACACAATAATACAATTATTTTAAATGATGGGGGAAGTAGAGATAAACAAGATGAGGATAAGGTTAAAGAGTTAGAGAGTTTAGGTATTACTTTAATTTTTGGAAGTCATCCTGATGATTTATTAGATAATAGTTTTGATTATATTATTAAAAACCCAGGTATTAGAAATGATCATAAATATGTAGTTAAAGCTAAAGAACTTAGGATAGAAGTAATTAATGAGGCAGAAATGGCTTATAGACTATTACCTAATGATGTTACATTAATAGGTATTACTGGTACTAATGGTAAAACTACTACTACGACACTTACTTATGAAATGATTAAAAAGAGTGGTAAAAGAGTACATTTAGCAGGTAATATTGGATATCCTTTATGTAGTTTTTTAGAAAGATTAGAAAGTGGCGATATTATTGTTATGGAAGTATCTTGTCAACAACTTGCTAATATGGATAAATTTAATCCTCATATTGCTTTGATGACTAATTTGTCGGAAGCTCATATAGATTTCTTTGGTAGTTATGAAGCTTATAAAGAAGATAAACTAAAAATATTTAAGAATCAAACAGAAGATGATATTGCTATTTTAAATATAGAAAATGATGAAGTAATGAAAGGTACTACTGATATTAAAAGCAATGTTAAATACTTTTCTTCTAAACGGGAAATAAATGGGGCTTATATGTTAGATGATAAACTTTATTACTATGATGAATTTATTATCTCTAGAGATGAGTTTTTACTTAAGGGTAATCATAATGTTGAGAATGCTCTTGGGGCCATGATGATTGCGAAAGAAGTTGGAGTGGATAATGAGTCTATTGTTTCTGTTTTAAAAACATTTACAGGTGTTAGACATAGATTAGAGTTTATAGATAAAGTTAAGGGAGTTTCTTATTATAATGATACAGAAGCTACTAATACTAAGTGTACAACGATTGCTTTATCAGCTTTTCAAAATAATGTTATTTTAATACTTGGAGGACTAGAAAGAGGACAAGACTTTCATGATTTAGATAACTATATTAGTCCTGTTAAAGAGATAGTTGGTATTGGAGAGTGTAGAGATAGAGTTAAAGAATATGGAGATAGTGTTGGTATTAAAACTAATACTTTTGAGAAATTAGGTGAAGCGATGAATTACATTAATGATGTTGTAGAAAGTGGAGATACTGTTTTACTTAGTCCGGCGTCAGCTTCTTGGGACCAATATAAACAGTGTGAAGATAGAGGGGATGAATTTAGAGATATAGTTAGGAGTTTTAAAGATGAGTGTACAAAAAAGTGCTAATTTAAGTAATAAAGAGTTAGTTGATTTAATTTTATATGGATTAAAAGAAAATAATATTAATATAGAAAAAATTGATTCTTCTATATTATTGATGATTATATAATGCATTGTGACTTTTTTCAAAGAAATTATGTTAAAGGAGAGCTGGATACTTTTAAAAGAGCTTCTTGTTTGTTGGTAGCAATTAATAGGAATAGACTTGTAATGGATAAACGTGTAAATGCTTCTATAGCATTAGATTCTGCTTATAAGATGTGTGAGAAACCTTACTTTAATGTTGGTGAAGAATTTAATATTCCTAAGAAACTAGAAGAAGTTGACTTTAAAGAAATATTTAAGGACGATACGGATGTCTATCAAACTTCTAAAAATATTTTAATAGATTCTTTAGTTTATGAGAATGGAAGTCCTATGAATTATTGGTTGAATTTGGAGTTGTTTTATCAAGTAGCTTTAGAAAAGAAACATCAACAACTTAAACCTTTTATTAGTGATGAAATTGATAAAAAAGATATTAATTTATTTGTTGATGCTAATAATGATGATATGACTTCTTTTAAAGTATTAAAGAAAAGAAAAGGTATTTTTAAGCTTTTAAAAAGAAATTAGGTGTTGGTAGATGTAAATATGGTTTATGCTATGTCAATTGGTGAGTTTAAGAATAATAAAAATGTGAAACAAAATATTAAAAAATGTTAGAAAATGTTTCACATTTTTATTTTTGATGTATAATATGTTTTAGAAAGGGGCGATTTTTATGAATAATAATGTTGAAATAATGGACACTTTACATTATAAACATAGTTTAGAAGAACAACTTAATAACATGATTTGTGGTTCTATTGAAATTAGAGAAAAAGATGAAAAGAAATATATTTATGTACATTATAGAGAGCTTGGTAGAAACGTATCTAAGTATGTGGGAGAATATAGTGATGATTTGTATAATTTAATTTTAAATAATAATCTAAAGTCTAAAGAATTAAGGAAAGAAATAAAGACTTTAGAGAAAAAATTAAAAGAGTTAAATTATCAAGAGAGTGAACTTAATGATGAAGTTAAACTTAATATAGATTTTGCTAAGAGAAATTTGGTAGATTCTATTTATAATCAAGCGATGTTAGAAGGTGTGGTTACTACTTATGATGATACTGAAAGTATTATAGAAGGCGGTAAAGTAAATGGGATGACTTCTAATGATATTATGAAAGTTGTTAATTTAAAACATGCTTGGGAATTTGTTTTAGATGAAAATGTTATTATGGCTGAAGAAAATTTTTCTTTTTTATCACAAATTAATAAGTTAATTCTTGAAGGATTTTATTATAATGCAGGTAAGCTTAGGAGTACTCCTGCTAAGATAGGTGGGACAACTTGGATACCTAGTATTCCTATAGAAAGTCAGGTAGTAGAGGAGCTTAATGACATTTTAAATAGTAAATTAGATGATGTTAATCTTGCAATAGAGTTATTGTTGTATGTTATGAAAAGACAGATATTTATTGATGGTAATAAGAGAACTGCGATTATTTTTGCTAACCATCATTTGATATCAAAAGGATTAGGGATTATCTCTATTCCCGGAGATTTGGTGGAAGATTATAAGAAACTGTTAATTATGTATTATGAAGGAAAAGATACTGATAAGATTAAGCAGTTTTTAAAAGATAAATGTTATGTTAGTTTGAAAGGGTGATAATAATGAAGAAGAATTTAGAAGTAGAAAGAAAGATGTGTTTGATATATACATTTGATCCTAATACTGCTGTAGTTGCTGATATTCAAAGAGATTTGTATTTGGCATCATTGTTAGGAATAAAAGAAGTTAAATTTTATCCTACATATAACGATACAAAAGACTCTACTATTGATAAAAGTATTGATATATTAGATAAGTTAGTTAGTACAGCTTTTGAGTTGGGTTATGAAAAAGCTTTACCTAATGGTTTTTTTAGAGATGCGGTGCTTTTTCCTAAGATATTCTATTATAATAAGGAAACTGGATTGTATGATGGATATATTAATTTATATGAATATATTGATAATAATGCTAGTTCTCTAGAAAATAGAGAAACAATAGGTAAAAGATTAATTAAAAGAAAAAATAATTCTGTTAATAGTAAATCAGTGTTATAATATAGTTGCTTAGAAAGAAAGGATGATTTTATGAATATTAAAAATATTATAGGAAGAGAAATACTTGATTCAAGAGGTAATCCTACTGTTGAAGTAGATGTAATACTAGATAATGGTGTTATGGGTAGGGCTGCAGTTCCTAGTGGAGCTTCTACAGGTGAAAGAGAAGCTTTAGAAATGAGAGATGGAGATAAGAATAGATTTAATGGTAAGGGAGTATTAAATGCTGTTAATAATGTTAATACTATTTTACGTGATAATCTAATTGGAATGGATGTTACTAAACAAAAAGAAATAGACTATAAAATGCTAGAGTTAGATGGTACTAAGACTAAGAGTAAAATCGGTGCTAATGCGATTCTTGGTGTTTCTATGGCTTGTTTAAAGGCTGCTGCTAAAGCTTGTGGAAAAGAGTTATATGAGTATGTTGGTGATGGTAAAACTTTACCTGTTCCTATGATGAATATCATTAACGGAGGTGCTCATGCTGATAACTCATTAGATTTTCAAGAGTATATGATTATTCCACAGCGTGATACTATTCATGAAAGAGTTAGAGTAGGTGCTGAAGTATTCCATAGTCTTAAGAATGTTTTAAAAGAGAAGGGTTATGCTACTAGTGTTGGAGATGAAGGTGGTTTTGCTCCTAATCTTAAAACTAATAAAGAAGGATTTGAGTTAATTACTGAAGCTGTTAAACGCGCTGGATATGAGCCAGGAAAAGATGTTTGTTATGCAATAGATGTTGCAGCAAGCGAGTTCTATAGTGATGGTAAATATAACCTTGTAGGAGAAGGTAAAGTACTTAGTACTGATGAGTTAATTAAATACTATGAAGATTTAGTTAATACTTATCCTATTATTTCTATTGAAGACCCAGTGGATGAGAATGATTGGGAAGGATTTAGTAAAGTAACGGCATTACTTGGAGACAAGATTCAACTTGTTGGTGATGATTTATTTGTTACTAATAAAGAATGCTTACAAAAAGGTATTGATAATAA
>CAMMBX010000044.1 GCA_946494345.1 uncultured Mycoplasmatota bacterium
GACAATTTACATTTATATACATTTTTGAGTTTTTTCTAAAAGTCATTTTTTATTTCTTTGAAAGAAATTGGTTTAAAATAATTCCAATTCCTTTATTTTTCAATAAATCAGCTCAAAAAAATGTATTATTTTTTTATTTTTTATAAAAATCATTTTTTACATTTTCACAAAAAAAGATAAACTTTTTTTGTATTTTTATAAAACTTTTATTCAAATTATTTGTCAGTAGAACCAAATCCTCCAGTCCTCATCCCTTCTGCATTATCATCATCAACAACTAAATATTTAGTAAACAAAACCTGACCAATAACGTCTCCCTTTTTAACCTCAATATCATGATCACTACAATTGAAATATGCAAAGTAAAAATGTCCATCATTAGAAGGATTACTATAGTAATCATAATCAACTAATCCTACACTATTAGCAAGTATAAAACCTTTTTTAGGGCCACTACTTCTATTAAGTAAAAGAAAACATTCATCCTCCATACAATATGCTTTTAAACCTGTTGGAATTAACGTTGGTTTAATTCCTGGATAATACTTAGGAATAATTATATCCTCAGCGGCTTCAACATCATAAGCCGCTGCATATTTTGTCTTTCTAACTGGCAAATTAATTCCTTTATCTTCATACCCCTTAACTACTTCAAAACCTCTTTTTCTCATTATTCATTTACCTCCACTAAAATTTTACTATTATCTATATATAATATCTTTTTATTATTTTTCAAACTAGTAGGAACATCAATAATACATTGATTACTACTACCAACATAGTGTATTTTTTCTGATGATAATCTTAATACAAATCTCCCATCAAGTAATACATCTATATTATTTAAAATAGTATCTAAGTTTTTATCATTATCTTTCTGTTCTAACAACTCTTCCCATGTATAACCCGTATAAAGCCAAATAGTCTTATTAGGAAACTTTTCTCTAATCTCTTTAACTAATTTAGAAATCGCATCACGATTACCTAAGAATAAAGGGTCCCCACCTGATAAAGTGATACCACTACACCAGTCCTTTTCTAATTCATCAAATATTTCCTTTTTAGCATCATCATCAAACAGAAGGCCATCATTAGGATCCCAAGTCATAGCATTTTGACATGCATGGCAGTGATGAGAACATCCTGATACCCATAAAACTACTCTAAGTCCTTCACCATTAAGCATATCGGCTTTTGTTATATTATGATACCTCATCACATAGACTTCCTTTCAGATATCTCAGCCATCTTAGCACTACTAAGCATTGTATCACCATGAACTCTAGAGTAAGAAAGATAACCATTCATTCTATCTATTTTTGTTAAGTCACTACTTCCACACTTAGGACAAACATCCATATCTAACTCTTCATGACCACAGTTATTACAGTAAGCAAGGGAAAGATTAACGCCTTCATAAAAGCCTTTATCCATCGCTCTTTCTACATAAGTAATCATCGCTTTAGTATTATAACTCAAGTTATAACGTACATACTGAATACGACCCCCTTTAAATAATTCCCAAAACCTATCTTCCAAATCTTGTTTTTCGATACCTGTAATATCTTCCCAAACACCACAGTGGAAGCTGTTAGAGACGTATTCTCTTGAACTAACACCAGGAATAACCCCATATTTTTTACGGAATTGTTTTATCTGTAAGCCACATAAACTCTCCGCAGGTGTTCCATATATAGCATAAAGAATATGGTCTTCATTTTTAAACTCTGTCGTCTTCTTATTAATATATTTCATAACATCAAGGGCAAACTGTCCATCTTCTACAATACTCTTACCATTATATAGAACTTGTAACTCATTTAAGGCCGTAATACCAAAAGAGGCAGTAGATGATTTAAGTACTGGTTCAATGGACTCATCTGGCTTTAAATTACCTCCATAAAATCCCCCTTGACAGTATGCCAAAGGATTAGTAGAAGCTTTACGTTTAGCAAGATATCGATAAGTTCTAATATGTATTTTACGTATCATTTCTAAGTAATAATCAAGCACTTCATAAAAGTCTTTCTGTTCTTCTCTTGCCTTAGCAAGTATCATAGGTAAATGTAGTGATATTGCCCCTATATTAAATCTACCAACAAAAACAGGCTTATCATTTTTATCAGCAGGCTCCATTCCCCCTTTTTCATACCAAGGAGATAAGAAAGCCCTACATCCCATTGGGCTAACAATTCTCTTATATTTTTTATACATCTCAGGAACATAACCTTCACCACTTAAAGATAAATAATCAGGATACATGGTCTTTTCACTACATTTAATCGCTGTAAGAAAACTATCTCTTAAAACTCCTCCTTCCCCATGCATTTTTTTATCATATAAAAATACTAACTTAGGAAATACCGTAGGTCTTTTAAATCCTTTCTTACCTTGTCCTCTTCTATGAACATCTAATATAGTCTTAGTAATCATAACTGCAAACTTATCAGGATCTACTCCAAAAGTAAGAGTAACAAAAGGATAATCACCTCTACTAGATGAAACAGTATTTAATTTATATTCAAGTCCTTGATAACCTTGTTCACACTCACGAACTGTTTTCTTAAAGGCGTAATCTTCCGCTTCTTCTGTATACTCTTTTCCCTTAATACTTAAATACTCTTTATAGTACATTTCATAACTTTTCTTAGCATACTTCTTTAAGACACTATCAATCTCAGGTAAAGTAAATCCTCCATACTGCATAGCCGTTGTATTAATAGTAACATCCCCTATTACATTAAAAGCCGTCTGTAAAGTTTTAGGTTCTGTATACCAAATATTACTCATCTCAAAACCATCTTTTAAGACATTACCAATATCAAACAAACAACAATTCATCGTATCAAGTCTTGCACTCATATCATGAATATAAATATAACCATCTTTACAAGCTTCTATTTCTAAAGGTGTTAAGAAAAACTTCTTATATAGTTCTTTATTAAGACTATTATATATTAAACAACGTTGAAAAGTAACTAAAGTACTATCAGTATTAGAACAATCTTTATCACCAACACTAGTAATATACTGTGCTTTCTTATAGACTTTACTTAATATTTGATCTAAATCTTTCTTATAGTCGCGATACTCTCTATAACTCTTTGCAACCAAAGGATTAACATCTTCAAGTGCTACTTCTAAAAGGCTATGTAACTGTTCTACAGTAGGATTACTTGTCTGTGTACTTAAAAGTTCCACTAATTTATTAATTATCTCTTCCATCGCTTCATCAGTTAAATCTACCATAACTCTCTCGGCACAGGTTTTAACATCTTCTCTAACTTTTTCTAAATCTAATTTTTCTAAGTTTCCATTTCTTTTTACAATCATTATGTCTTTCTTCATCTTACTACCTCTCCTATCCTACAAAAGCTATTCTACTCTAAAAAAGAAAAAACTTATTGTTGCATTTGCAACAATATTAAATTTTTGTTAAAATTAAGAAAAAGGAGATAGAAAATATAATGAAAACTCTAGATGAAACAAAGCTTTTACAATTTAAAAAGAATTTGTCAAGCTGTGTCAATATTAAAAGTAAAGTATTTTACAACAAAGAACTAATACTTAGTTATTCCCCCATCAAAAAAAGAATTGGCTTTATTACTAAAGGCAATGCCAATATTGTAAAAACTGACAAAGAAGGAAATACTACTATTATGAGAGATTTAAAAGCAAATGACATCTTCTCTAATCTTTTCTTTCAAGACTCAGAAGATGAAATATATATTATTAGTAATGGTGAAACAGAAGTAATTTTTATAGATTATTATAATATTATAAAAAATTGTGACAAAGCCTGTCCTTTTCATAAAACTCTAGTTTTAACATTATTTGATCTATTAATTTTTGATAACAAACAACAAAATGAAAAAATAGAATTATTATCAAAAAGAACAGTAGAAGAAAAAATATTATTCTTTCTAAAGCAAAGAATGAACAAAAACAATATATTTAAAGTTACCACCTCTTATAAAGCTATCGCCGAATATCTATTTGTAGATAGATCTAATTTAATGAGAGAATTAAAGAAAATGGAGGAAAAAGGCCTAATTGAAAGGCACGAAAAAACAATTAAGATTAAATATTAATACTAAATATGTAAACAATTACTATTTATGATTCATCATATAATCAAATATCTTATTTTTATAAAAGAAAAAAGAAGGACATAAAATCCCTCTTTTCTTTATCTAAAATTACAATACTGTATTACTATTCACTTTTACTTAATACTACTTTAGTTGTATGTTCTTTTCCATCACGTATATATGTAACTTCAATAGTATCACCTACTGAATATTTATATAATTCATAACGTAGATAAGCGGAATCAGCCACTTCTTCTCCATTAATCGCTGTAATAATATCTCCTTCACGCAAGTCAGAATCAGCAGCACCAGTTCCATTTTCAATACTAGCGATTACAACACCACTGTCTATATCATTTGGAATATTAAAATTATAACGATAAGAATTCTTAGCATCACTAACATTAAGCATAGAAACACCAAGTAATGGCCACTCTATACTTTCACCCTTCTCAAGAGTCTCAATTTTACTATTAACATATTCTATAGGAATAGCAAATCCCATACCCTCAACTTCTGTTTGAACAAACTTCATAGAAATAACACCAATAACTTCACCATTAGTATTCATTAAAGGTCCACCACTATTTCCCGGATTAATAGCAGCATCAGTTTGTAATACTTTCATCACCCAATCACTACTGCTAGAATTATCAGTACTAACACTAACCATTCTATCTTTACCTGCTAAGTGACCAGTAGAAACACTACCTCTATATTCATATCCTAAAGGACTACCTATTGTAAATACTAAATCACCTAAAGAAGCATTTTCACTATTACCAAGTTGAAGTGCTACTAAACCATCAACATTTTTTATTCTAATGACAGCAATATCAACATAAGAGTCTCCTCCTAACACTTCACCTTCAACTTCTTCATCATTAGAAGTAATTAAAGTAACCCTATCAGCACCATCAACAACATGTTGATTAGTAATAACATAAGCAGTGTCACCTTCTATTTTATAAACAAAACCTGTACCAGTAGAAGCAACTTCATTATTTTGATAATTACGAACCATCAAAACACCATCATAAACCTTTTTAACCGCTTCACTAATACCTGACTCATCAACTACAACCTTAGTACAATCAGCAGCACTACAAGTTAAACCTGAAGATGTATTACTATTACTACTAACTAAATCTTCACCACCAATTATTACAAAAGTTAAAACGCCACCAATTACAAAAGAAACAATTATAAGGACGGCCTCTTTAATTTTCTCTGCTTTCATTATTAACATCTCTCCTCTCAATACTAGCTAATTTCATATAATTACTAGGAAATCCCATTCTATCTAATATTTTCTCTATTTTAATACTATGTAAATTATACTCAAGATTTTCTATTCTATTCTCTAATTCTAAACACATATCTTTAAATTCATCATAAGATAACATTCTTTTCATAATAATAAGTAATGCAAATAAATCATTGGTACCATTTACATATTCACCTTCTTCGTTTTTAGTTATACCTAAAAGTTCATGATAAAAAGTTCCCTTTATCTTCTTTTGGGTTCTATTCTCATAAAGTATATCTTCATGAGCACACAAGTTTCGATAATTTGATAATATTGGTAAATAACTACTAAACTCATCAACTGGAATATCATAAATCTTACAAATACTAACTTGATCATCATACTTCATAATAGAAAACAGTTCTCCCACTATTCCAAAAGATAAAACCTTAACTAAGATCCAAAGTGGAACATATCCATAATTAGATATGTAATGAGCGGTCGCTGTATGTTGAGCACCATTAATTCTAATTTGTCTTTTCATTTTCTTAATTAAGTCATTAACTTGCTTCTGTTTGCTTTTTTCATTTGTAAAGTTTTTCGCTCTTAAATAATATTTCTCTTTATATCCATATTTTTTAGACAATTGATAAGAAAAAATAGACTTTAAATTATTTTCAATAACTAACAAATATTTAAAAAATACATTTCTAATCGCTCGATCAAATAAAAACAAGCTATACATTTCTTCAAAAGTAACCCCATCTAAGAAATGTTTATCAGAAGTACTTCTCATAAAAGGATATCTATATCCTGAAATAAAAAAATAGTTTTCTCTTAACAATATTTTCTTGGCATAATCTTCATCACTAATAGTCATACCTTTATATTTAAGTATTTCTATTTGTTCTTCAAGATTTTTAAACTGTTTATCTATCACTAAACACCACCGCTCCTCATAGAATAAATTATACCATAAAAATTATGTAAAAAATATGAATTTTTTATGAAAAATTATGTTAACTACAGGAAAAAACATAAATTATTAAAAATATTTATATAGGTCCTAAAAAATTATGTTATACTTGTAGAAGTAGAAAGGATTGATATTATCTATGCCATCAACTGTAACTCATGCTTATTTTGCCAATGACTTATATGATATTCTTCCTATTGGTCTAAAAAAATTATTAATGGATGACAAACAAAGACTAAGAATGTTTGCCCAAAGCACTGATCCCTTTATTTTTTATAATTTATTAAAAAAGAAAGACCAAAAGGTAAGAGATTTTCAAAATTATTTTCATCAAAATAAAACAAGAGAATTCTTTATAAACTTAGTTAATTATATAAAATATAACAATTACTATCAAAATAGTGAAGTTATGGCCTTTCTCTATGGTTTCATCGCTCACTATGCTTTAGATACTAAGGTACACCCTTTTGTATATTATAAAACTGGTAATTTTATAGAAGATGACCCTACAACTTATAAGTATAGAAATAAACATATATGTATGGAAACATTTATTGATAATTATATGATTAAACAGAAAGAAAATATAAATCCCTATAATTTTAAGTTTTATAATTTTACTTTTGATTTAACTCCTTTTTCTAAAGAATTAAAAGAAGTAATTGATTATGCCTTTAAAGAAACATTTAATTTTGACAATTTTTCTACTTATTATTATAAATCATTAAAAGATATGTATTATTCCCTAAAGTATCTTCGTTACGATAAATATGGCCTTAAAATGTTTGCCTACAAAACAGTTGATAAATTTACCAGTCCTAAAACTTTTAAATTTCAAGCAGTATCTTATCATACTCCTCTAAAAGATAATTTTAATTATTTAAATGCAAATCATTCTCCCTGGGTTCACCCTACTTTAAAAAGAGAAAAACATCATGAATCCTTTATAGAACTTTATTCTATCGCTTTACATGATGCTAAAAAAATCATAACAGATGTTAACAGTTATTTAAAAGACACTAAAAAAATCAATTTACGAACTGTCTTTAAAAATTATTCTTATTTAACAGGAAAAGATTGTAATAATAAAAACAATTTAAAATATTTTGAATTTTAGAGTATAAAATTATAACTAACTTATCACTATATTAATAGGTGATATTATGTTAGAAAGCTATAAAATTTCAAAAAGTAACAATGAAGAAGTACTTTATTTATATTTGAATGTAAACTATGAATTTGCAAATGAACTTACAAATGAAGAATTAGAAAAGAAAGCCAACAATTATTTAAGTACACACAATATTAAATTTAAAGGTAATAAAATAGTTTTTATTGTTAATGGTATAAGTACCAAAATGATTACTATAAATGAAAATAAAACTTATTTGAATGATTATCTAATTATATTAAATACAAAAGAAAAAATAAACATCAAGGAACTCCTTCTGAGTTTTCTTTTCAGTAATATTACTTTAACTCTAAAAGAAGAAACTTTAAAAGCCATAACTGTTTTATATCGCAGCGAAATTATTAGTAATTTAGAAGAAAACAAACACTTAGATTTAAAAAAGATTACTCTATCTTATCATAATTATAGTTATTATAAGATGAGTTATCCAGAAACTTATAAACTAAAATTTGATATTTATAACAAAGTAATAAATGATACAGATGGAGAATATTTAGTTTATGATAACAAAGCGATTAAATGTTTTACTCATTTAGTTAGTAATGGTTATACTGAAGAAGATAAAAACATCCCTTACACTATAAAAAAAGAAAGTCTTTGGGATTTAGCATATCCTAACTATTTACAGAAGAAAAGTTATAGTATTAAAGAGTTTAAAGAAAAATTAAATCTAAAAAGCGATAATTTTAATATAAAGATTACTAGTATAAGTGATTCTAACAGAATAAAAGAAATAGATTTAGGAGAAAGAAAAATCGACGCTAGAACTCTTGCTGTCCTTTTAGATTTACCTTCAACAGATATTACTATAATTATTAAGAAAGACTATCTTACTTTCATAACAAGAGGAATAGGTAGTGGTTTAGG
>CAMMBX010000045.1 GCA_946494345.1 uncultured Mycoplasmatota bacterium
ACTTTTAATACTTTATTTCTTATTTCATCTATTTCCCCAATCTTATCTATTACAATATTAACACATAGAGTCCTTTTCTGCAATTAAAAAAATAATAGTTACTTATTTTCACTATTATTTCACATTACCTCTTGGAAAACTATGTAAGTATACTTCTTTCAACCTATCATTAGTAATATGAGTATATATTTGAGTAGATGATATACTTTCATGTCCTAATAACTCCTTAACTGATAAGATATCACAACCTTCATTTAATAGATGAGTTGCAAAAGAATGTCTTAACATATGGGGAGATATATTCTTATGAAGTGATGTTTTCTTAATTAAATTAGTAAGTATATATCTAATACCACGTTCAGTTATTACTCTACCTTCATTATTTAAAACTAAATAGTCAGTATTAAATTTATTTAATTTCCTATATCCATCTTTTAAGTACATATCTAAAATATCACTGGCATATTCCCCATAGTTTACGATTCTCTCTTTACTACCTTTACCATGTATAAGAATAGTTCTTTCGCTTCTATTTATATCTTTTAATCTAATTTTAACTAATTCCCCTACTCTTATTCCTGTTGCATACATTACTTCTAGTACTAATCTATCTCTTTGCCCTAAAGGTGTTTTTAAATCAGGAACATTAAACAATTCCTCTAATTCATTATATTCAAAGTATCTAGGTAGTTTTTGTTCTTTTTTAGGAGAAGATATTAAATTAAATAAATTAGTCTTAACTTTGTTATTATTACATAAATATTTATAATAACTTCTAAGAGCACTTAATTTTCTGTTTATAGAAGTAGATTTTTCATGTTTTTCATCTTTTAAATAAGCAAGATATAGTCTTATATCACTATATTCTAGTTTTAAATAATCAATAGATTCTCTTTTTAGATAATCTAAAAACTCTTCTATATCTCTTTCATAATTATCTATTGTATAACGAGAATAATGTCTTTGATACTCTAAGTATTCTAAATAAATAGGTAACTCTTTCATATTCTCCTACCTGTAAATTTATAAGGAATATTACCCTCTCCTGCCATCATTTCTATTTCTTTATCATCAAAAAATTCTTCTTTATCATCATCTATAGGTATATAATTAGTGCTTTTAGCATCATATTTCTTTAAAGAAGTATTTTGAGGAATGTTTTCTTCTATAATATTAATATTTTGAACTTTAGATACTCTTCTATAGTCTTTTTTCTTGTCTTTATTAGTTAAATATTTACGAAATACACTATATTCTCTAAAACCTTCTTTAAGCTCAACAAGTAAATTAACTGCCTCACTATCATAAGTATCGCCATTAACATATCTATTTATTAAAGTAAGATAGTTTTTATCATTAAATACTCCATATAACCATTTTTTATCTTTATTTATGATTTTAGATTCTACTTCAAGCCAAGCATTGATAAAAAGAGGGTTATTAGTAGTTATCTTTTTAATAGTGTTGTAACCATTATTTCTATATACTTTGATCTTCTTTATTGAGTCTATAATGCTTGCTAAATCTTTAGTATTAAAAATTACACTTTGATAATAACAACTACCATCGCTTTTGGTTACTCTAATAGAAATAGTACTTTTATTTTGATACTTCTTATCTATTTTATTATAAAAAGATGATAAGCTCATACTTGAAGTAAATTTATCAATATCTTCTAAAGAATTTAAGGTAACTCCAGGTATTTTAATAATTTCTTCCTCTTTATATTTATTACCTTTAGCAAATTTATCATAATAAGAACCTACTAAATCATAATGTTTTGCCATAATCACACCTTCTTTAGATAATTATATCAAAAAAACTTTACAAAGTACAATTTATTTGCTATCATAGTCTTGTAACAAAAAAGTTGGGATTCCCTTGCCAAAGTAGGGAGCTAATAAAAGTCGGAATACCCTTGCCATAGTAGGGAGTTAATAAAAGTCGGAATACCCTTGCCATAGTAGGGAGTTAAAAAAGTGGGCGATTTTGTAATAAAGTCGCCCTTTTATTATACATTTTAAGGAGGTTCAAATGAAAATATTAAAAATATATTATATTAATGAAAACTATATTAAATATTTAAGAAAATTTGATAAGATAGTACCATACAATAAGACTCATACAAGACCATATATTGGTGTTGTATTTAAAAATAATAAAATTTATTATTTTGCTCCTTTATCAAGCCCTAAACTTAAGCATTTAACAATGAATGAAAATGCACTTGACATATTTAAAATTCAAGATGGAGAATTTGGCATAGTTAATATTAATAATATGATACCTACACCAATTTCTTGTTTAACCGAAGTACTTCCCTTAGTAAAAGATGAAAAGTACAGAAATTTAGTATTAAATCAAACTACTTATTTGAATAAACATAAATCTGAATTATTAGCTAAAGTTAAACAGTTTAAATTGCGTTATGATAAAGGACATTTATCTAGTAGATTAAGAGAAAGATGTTGTAACTTTGAGTTATTAGAAGAAAAATGTAGGGAATACGAAAAAGAAGAGGTTGCTATTTAACCTCTTCTATTAATTTTCTAGTCTTATCATATAAGGCTTCTTTAGTATTAATATCATAACAATTAGGATAATAGAATAATTTAGATCCAACTTTTCCAAAAACAATATAAGAACTATCTCGTAGAGTCTTACAAACGTACTCTTTATTAATTATTTCTTCTTTGATAAACTTTAGAATTTTGTCATATTCTTTAGCTGTTAATTCTTTTATTAATGTTATATCTTCTAAAGGAATATTATTTTTTTCCATAAAGGAAGTCATACGATTATATAAAGAATAACCATATACTCTCTTATCGTTTGTTATGATAATTCCATTTATTCCTGGATTAATACTTAAATTAGCTTTAACTTCTACTCCTAAAATACTATTTTCTTTTAACTTATCTACTTTTTCTTGCATACACATTTCCTTCTTTCTGCTATAATTGTATTATATTTAATAATTAATTTGGTCGCATTGAAGGAGACAATTTATGAAAGAAAGATTAAATGAATATATTAATAAAAACTTAAAAGCAATACCTCGTGTAAGAAGAAGATTAAATAGTTATCAAACCTCAAAAGTAGATAATTATATTAATGAAAGTAATAAAGAAAATAATTTTCAAGAATTATTATTTAAGTATATTGATAATAGAAACTTAAAAGATAGTGATGTCTATAACAAAGTTCATATTGATAGAAGATTATTTTCTAAAATTAGAAGTGATATTAATTATCATCCAAGTAAAGAAACAGTTATATTATTAGGATTATCTTTAAAGTTAAATGAAGAAGAGATAGATAAACTATTAAACAGTGCCTCTTATTCACTACCTAAAAATAATATTTATGATTTAATTATTAGATTTTGCTTTAGAGAAGGAATATATGAACTTAGTGATGTAAATGATTTATTAGAAACGTATAATTGCAAATTATTTTCATACTAAAAGAAGAAGTTTTTATTTAGACTTCTTCTTTTTCATATCAAGTAGAACTTCTTTTCTTGAAAAATTTTCTTTACCTTTCTTATCTTTACCTACAGCTTTTACTAAGATAGTATCTCCTACTTTTACAACATCTTCTACTTTGTCAATATGTTTAGTATCTAGTTGGGATACATGAACTAATCCTTCACAGCCTGGCCATATTTCTACAAAGCAACCAAAATCATGAATAGCGACTACTTTAGCTTCATACACTTTTCCTACTTCTACTTCTCTTGCGACATCTTCTATCATTTTAACAGTTTTATCAATTACATCCTTATCGGTATGATAAACTATTACTCTACCATCATCTTCTAGGTCTACTTTAACAGCACCTATACTATTAACATCATTAACATTACTAGCTTCACATATAATCTTAGTAATCATCTCTCCTCCTTTACCGATAACATCACGTATTTTAGATGGAGAAATATAAAATACTTTAGTCTTAGGAGCATATTTAGATACTTCTTTACGAGGCTCAGGTATTTGTTTTTTAATAACTTCAAGAATCTCTAGTCTTGCTTTCTTCGCTTGTTCTAAAGCTTCTTTTAATATTTCTTTAGTAACTCCTTTTATTTTAATATCCATTTGTAATGCTGTTATACCATTAGCAGTACCTGCTACTTTAAAGTCCATATCTCCTAAATGATCTTCCATACCAGCGATATCAGTTAGAATTGTATAGTCATCATCACTTGTAATAAGACCCATAGCAATACCTGCAACGGGAGCTTTAATAGGAACACCGGCTGCCATTAAACTCATACATCCGGCACATATTGAGGCTTGAGAGCTACTACCATTACTTTCTAGTATTTCTGAGACAACACGAATCGTATAAGGGAATTCCTCTTCACTAGGTATTACTTGAAGTAGAGCTCTTTCTCCTAAAGCACCATGACCAATCTCACGTCTACCAGGGGCACCATATCTTCCTGTTTCACCAACTGAAAATTGAGGAAAGTTATAATGTAACATAAATCGTTTTTCATCTTCTAGACTTAATCCATCAAGAATTTGATGCTCACCTAATGCCCCTAATGTAGTTACTGATAAAGCTTGAGTTTCTCCTCTTGTAAATAAGGCAGAACCATGAGTTCTAGGAAGTAAATCAATATTAGTTGATAATGGTCTAATCTCATCCATACGTCTACCATCAGCTCTTGTTTTCTCTTTAACAACAATATTTCTAAATAAACGATATTCAATATCACTAAATACTTTCTCTACTTTAACAAGTAATAAATCTAACTCTTCATCAGGTAGTTCTTTATTATCTTCTCTATATTTTTCTAGTAAATTATCTTTTATTTCATCTATTTTTTCATAACGTTCTAACTTTTCTTTAATTCTTAAAGCTTTATCTAAATCTTTTTCAATTAGAGATGTTACTTCAGTAACTAGTTCATCTTCAATAGTTAAACTCTCATAAGGAAAAGGTGTAACGCCAATATCAGAGATTATTTCATCTTGCCACTTACATAATTCTTTAATAGCATCATGGCCTTTCATTAATCCTTCTAACATAATATCTTCACTAACTTGTTTAGCACCTGCTTCAACCATATTAATAGCATCATATGTACCTGCAACAGTAAGGTCAAGTTCACTATTTTCTAGCTCTTCTACTGTTGGATTAATAATATACTTACCATCAATATATCCTACTTTAACACCAGCGATAGGTCCTAGGAAAGGTGCTCCACTAATCATAGTAGCAAGAGATGAACCTAGCATTGCTGTTAATTCAGGAGAACAATCTTGATCTACTGATAAAACTGTGTTAATAACTTGAACTTCATTCTTAAAATCTTCTTTAAATAAAGGTCTCATAGGTCTATCGATCATTCTTGCTGCAAGTGTTGCTGCTTCTGTAGGACGGCCTTCTCTTTTTATAAAACCTCCTGGTATCTTTCCAACAGAATAAAGTTTTTCTTGATAATTAACTGTTAATGGAAAGAAATCACTTAATAAATTAGCTTTCTTATTAATAACAGTTGCTGTCAATATTACAGTATCATTATATCTAACTAAAACAGAACCACTCGCTTGTTTGGCAAGTTCACCATGTTCTACTACTATCTTCTTTCCATAAAAATCATATTCATATACTTTTTTACTCATCTTACTTCCCTCTTCTTTCTCTATATTTCTTTAATACAATTCTTTTCTCTTCTATAGGTCCACCATGCCCTACTACTGATAAATAAGGTTGCATCTTAGGATCAATAAATAGGCCTCCAATCTCATTATAATTATCGTTAGAATACTTTATCTCTGTTTCTAAATCAATAAATTCACTTTCATATAAAATGCCACTACTAAGAGTAGATAATTTATGGCCTTTCTTTATTCGATAAAGTAAGGCTTCCTCTTTAATAACTTTACTTGTTAGGTGATACTCATCCTTCCAAAACATCATAGGCAAATCATGATTATAGCTTTTTACAAACTTATAGTTAGTAGTTTGTTCTATATTTCCTATAAAAATATTACTAACATCAAGCTTTTTACTTCTATCTTTTTCAAATGTTTTAATTATTACATCTTTTAATTGATGTTTATACTTCTTTAATCTAGTATAAGGAATTAATTTATCTACCTGAATATCACTAGGTTTTACATATTCTTTAGTTATTAAATTAATGACTTTATCACTAGATTCTCTATAAAGTAATATTTCTTTATTATCTAAAGTAACTCCTATATAAACATTATTAGTATTCATACTTCCTCCACAAATCTATTATATAATAACAGAAAAAGAAAGAAAATTCTACTCTTTCTTTTTATTTTCTTAAGGTTGTATTAAATATTAGGAGCTAAGACTAGGCGAAATGAATAGCCTGAGTAAGAACCACCTATAGCAAAAGTAAGCGAAAAACTAAATACACCTGCATCAAGACCACCGTTGCGATTACCGCCGTTCACCAGCCATGGATATGTCTCGCTAACCATGGTGTGGTAATCATTATACCAGCCTGCTGTTTCTGATAAGCCATGACTGATACATTCTCCACCATTACATGCTGTACTTACATTATTTGTTGTATATTTATTATAATATTTACTATCTAACGTTAATGGTTCACTAAAACCACTATTTCCTACTGCATCATTATAATTAGCCATTACATATTCCCATGAACCCCCACTCATATCATAGATTCCATAAATATTTCCTGTTGTTGAGGCTCCGGTTCCACTGACTTCTACATCATATGTATATTGACATCCCCAATCGTTTTCAGTACCACCACCTGATGCACCCCAACTGCAGCCTGTTATATAACTATCTGATTTATTTTGATATATTTCTTTATTTGAACCAGTAAAATTTTCATTGCCTAACTTCCCATATTTACTTTGAGATAAATATGCAACCACTGCCCATTCACTATTCTTTATAATATGGGTATCAGTTGCACTTTCTATTCCATATCTATTTCCTGCATCATTCATTTTTAAAGCTACATTAAAAGCATTACTTACATTTATATTTCTCCAACTAGTTACATTTGGTTTTATCATTGGATCTAATTCTGCTGTATTGTCTCCCCCATTAGTTGCATCAGGATTACTACTACTTGTCTCAAACTTTCCTACCCATATACCACTTAACTCTTCATCACCAAAGGTAAAAGCATCTGGGGTATACCAACTATTAGATTGTATTTCGTCATTTATTACATATCTTGCTGTTCCTCTATCTTTTGTACTTGTACTTACAAACTTAACATCTATCTCCCCTGGTAAGGCTTGTGTTGGTGTTGTATCTAAATAATCGCCTTGTTTGCCATAATAGTTTATACCATCAACACTTCCTATTGTGTAACTATATCTTGGTATCCATACCCACATGGTTTCTATATCATCCATATTTACTACTGTTCCTACACTGGCGCTCTTATATGTATCTCTTGTTGATGATGATACTGTTACGGCATTAGCCCATTCTTGTTTATCATAATTATACCAGTTGTTAGTACTACTATCAGCTTTTACCCAATCAGTGCCATTATATCTTACGGCAATCATATTATCATCTAACTCTGGAGCATTTGGTTCTATACTTACTCCATCTTTTCCATATACATTTATTCTGACACTAAATGTTAAGTTACCTCCATCTCCTTGGGGATTATAATCTTCATCAACCCACATTCTAAGTCTATAGTTATTACTATCACTTGCACTCATACTACTTGTATATAAACTCATCTCTCCTGAGGGTCTTCCTGTATATGTGTTTGATGACTTTTCTTCATTATAAGTTTCAGGAGTCATTAACTCTTCTTCTCCATCATCAGTTAATCTTGTTAAATATAGTTTTATATTAGAACCATCTATAGTATTGCCATCTTCTTTTTTAGCACTTATTTCATAATTTATATTAGCATTACCTGTTATGGTACTACTTACTGTAAAATCAAAGTATTCTCCTTCTATTGTTCTTGTCTTTCCTGTTTTATCAGTTGTTGGTAAGGCTCCTGTTATATTTAAGACATTATCACTTTCTGTATAAGTCATACTTATTACTCCTGTTGTAATAGTATTTGGAGTAGTTCCCTCTTTAGAATAGTTAAACGCAGCGTAGCTTACTCCTATTATCGCTACTACCATTACTAATAACAATACTATAATGGCAATATTTTCTTTCTTTTTAAACATAATAAGACTCCTTTACTACTATTAGGATATCTATATTTCTTAATCCTATACCTTTATTATCTATTACAATATTAGCACATAGAGTCCTTTTTCGCAATTAAAAAAATAAAGAGAAAATCTCTCTTTACTTTCTTAAACCTAATTTTTTAACTACTTCACGATATTTTGCAACATCTTTTT
>CAMMBX010000046.1 GCA_946494345.1 uncultured Mycoplasmatota bacterium
GACATAAGGTATAATGAATAAAGAAAGAAGGAAGTCTTATGAAATATTATTGTATAGGAATAAAAGGAACTGGTATGAGTACTTTAGCTCAAATGTTATATGATATGGGTAATGAGGTATCAGGTTATGATGATGCTAAAGATTATAAGTTTACAGAGAAAGGACTAAAGACACGAGGTATAAAGATATTTTATGATAGTAATCATAAAGTAGATAAAGATACTATTGTCACCGCATCACGTGCTTTTAGTGATGATCATCCTGAGATGAAAAGGGTAAAAGAATTAGGTTTAACCTTTAAGCCATATAATGAAGTAGTAGGAGAAATCACTAAAGAGTTTGATACTATTTCTATTTGTGGTACCCATGGTAAGACTACTACAACGTCCATTTTAAAACACTTATTTGAAAATACAATAGGTTGTAATTACTTTATTGGTGATGGCACAGGGCATATTGATATGAAGAATAAAATATTAGTAATAGAGTCAGATGAATTTAATCGTCATTTCCTAGCTTATAGTCCAACCACTGCCATTATTACTTGTATTGAACTTGAACATACGGAAATTTATAAAGATATAGAAGATATTATTAAGACTTTTGAAAAGTTTGCCAATAAAGCTAAAACAGTAATTGCTAATGGTGATGATGAAAATATCAGAAAGATTAATTTTAATAATAATGTTGTTTTCTATGGTGAAGATAAATCTAATGACTATATTATTAAAGATATTAAGTTAGAAACAACAGGCTCAAGTTTTTCATTATATAAAAAAGATGAGTTAATTGATACTTTTACTGTTCCATTATATGGACATCATATGGTTATGAATACAGCATCAGCCATAATCTCTGCTTTAAATGAAGGTGTTAGTAAAGAAAAGATAAAAGAGTTATTACCAAGTTTTAAAAATGCTAATCGTCGTTTCGCTGAAACTAAAGTAGGTGATACTATCATAGTAGATGATTATGCTCATCATCCAACTGAAGTTAAAGTAACTCTTGAAGCGATTAGACAGAAGTATCCTGATAAGAAACTAACAGTTGTTTTTCGTCCTAATACTTATTCTAGAACATCACATTTTAAAAAAGAGTTTGCCGAAGCATTAAAGACAGCTGACAAAGTTTATTTAACACCAATTAAATGTGATAGAGAAAATCCAAGAGACTATCCACCTATTAAATCAGAAGATATAATAGAACTTATACCAAATAGTGAACTTGTAGATGATGATACAGTTAATAAAGTTTTAAAAGATAAAGATGGTGTAGTTGCCTTCATGGGATGTGCTACTGTATCTCACTTGATTGAAAATTTCACAAAAGCATTAGAAAATATTGAATAATTTAAAATATCTATGCTATACTATAATTGTCTAAAGAAAACGAAGAGGATGACTCAGTATAAAACCGACTAAAGAAACGATAAGGGAGTATTGAGGAGTGTCATGTTCGTGTTGAATACCTTTCCACTGGTTAGGGATCCTAAGAACTGACTATATACACCCACCTGTACATAAGTATAGGTTTTATCGTAGATCCAAAACGTTTCTTTGGACTTTTTTTGTATGATCATTTAGATATAAATGTAAAATAGCAAAGATTTTGTTAACAATTGCTATTTTTTATTTACTATTTTGCTCGTTGTGTGTTAGAATTTAGATAGATAGGGTACTTGTATTACCCTTATTATTAACATAAACACTTGGGACAATAGACGAAAAGCGTATTATAACAGTATTAAAAGTAACAATCTTGTAAATAATAGAAGTAGGAGTGGATAATAATGCTTAAAAAGAAAGGAAATATAGTAATAATAGTCTTATTGTTAGTAATGGTAGTAGCGATAATAGGAGTAAGTTATGCTGCATTTAACTATTCTAGAGAGGGAACTGTTCCTAATACTATTACAACAGGAGTAATCAGTATGACTTATACAGAAACTGATAATGTCTTAAATATAACTGGTGCTTTACCTACAACTGATGCGACAGGAAAGGCAAGAACAATAGAAGGAGAGTATTTTGATTTTACAGTTTCAAGTACTATAACAGGTAATGCTAATATAAATTATGAAATAAGTGCTAAAGAAGAAGGCAATGGTACAATAGATGGTTCTAATATAAAACTATATTTAACAAGATTAACTGATAATGGCGAAGAAGAGTTAATGACACCTGAAACTTATAATGAAGAGAAATCAAATAATAGTTATACAGGAAGACCAGCAGGAGAAATGAGTTTATATACAAGTAGTATGAGTGCAAGTGAAAGTAATACTTATAGACTTAGAATGTGGGTTGATGAAGATTACAATCCCCAAGGAGATGGAGGCAATCTAACGTTTAGTATAAAGATAAATGTCTATGGATTAGATGGAGATTCAATGCCAGTTCAAGTAAATGAGCCAGAATTAGATGATAATATGATTCCTATAAGATATAATGGAACTGATTGGATAAAAGCTGATAGTTCAAATAATAATTGGTATAACTATGATAGCGGGGAGTGGGCTAATGCCGTAACCGTTTCATCATCAACAAGAGATAGTTATTTAAGTGCCCCAGTAGGTTCAACCATATCAATGGATGATATAGAGACAATGTGGGTGTGGATACCAAGATATAGTTACAGTATAGGTAGTGAAGATGGCACTAATTACTATGGAAAACAAGGAGACTATTTAGATAGTACACCAACACAAGCTTTACCAGGAGAAATAGATGTTAAGTTTGTAAGTACAAGTACAAAAGATAGAGGAACAGCAAGATATGTAGTAAGTGAAGGCATAAGCGATAATAGTTGGTATACTCCTGATGCTTTTACCTTTGGTGATGAAGAGTTAAGTGGCATTTGGGTAGGAAAGTTTGAAACTTCAAGTAGTAATCCAACTTTAGAATATGGAGGAAGTAATACAACAGAATTAGATGCAATGATAAAACCAAATGTAACTAGTTGGAGAAATATAAATGCAAGTAATGCCTTTAATGTGGCACTAAAAATGAATGATAATGGAAATAGATATGGCTTTAGTACCAATATGAATTCCCATGCCATGAGAAATGATGAATGGGCAGTAGTAGCATATCTTAGTCAAAGTAAATATGGAAAACTAGGGAATTCAAATTTTACAGGTGCAAATAAAGAAATATACCAAAATAAAAGTGATCAATATATAACAGGCTGTAGTTATGGAAGTCCAAGTAATGGAAATACTGATTATGGATGTCAATATACATATGATGAAAGTACAGGAGGAACAGGAGCCTCAACCACAGGAAATATCTATGGAATCTATGATATGAGTGGCGGTGCTTGGGAGTATGTTATGGGTAATTATAATGATATGGTAGCAAGAAGTGGCTTTGTAAGTATGCCTGATGCAAAATATTATAATAAATACATTAGTAATGATATAACACAAGCCTGCAATGGAGGAGAATGTATCAGTCATGGGTTATCAGAAACAGTAGGCTGGTATAATGATGCTAAAACCATGATAAGTGAAACACGTATTTGGTTATTGCGTGGCTGTACCTCTAGTTGCAGCACTAGTGCAGGTGTGTTCCACTTTAGTGGTGACGATGGCAATGCACATACTGGTGGTTCGTTCCGTCTCGTGATTAGTCCTAGTCTATAAAACTAACTAATAGATGTTTCAAAAGATATAATGTCAAAAAAATTATATCTTTTTAATTTTTTGTTGACATATGACAACTTGTCACATATAATGTTATAGTGACTGTTAGGAGGGAGTAATATGCCTAGTGATACTTTCTTAAGATTAAATGATGAAAAAAAGAAAAAACTACTAGATGCTAGCTTTAAAGAGTTTTCTTTATATAACTTCAATGATGCCTCTATTAATAGAATTATTAAAGAAGCAGGTATTTCAAGAGGAAGTTTCTATATGTATTTTATAGATAAAAAAGACTTATATTTTTATCTTTTAGAACAATATGGTGAAATACTTATTAATAATATGAAGAATGAATTAATAAAAAACAATGGAGATCTTTTTAAGATGTTTCAAGATAACATTGAAGAAAGTTATAACTCCTTTAAACATGATAATATTAATTTCTTTAAAAAATCTTTAGAAAATATTACTATTATGGAAGAGTCTAAAAGAACTTTTGGTTTTCGTGATAAAAGACTTCTTGTAGAACTTATCCCTAACATCAATTTAGATTTACTTAACGATAATGCTAAAAAACATATCGAAGTAATTTTTGCTATTAATATGCATCTTTTGATGGTCACTTTAATTAAGTTGTTAAAAACTGATAGTCTTGATGAAAAAATACTTAAAGACTACTATGAACAACTAGATATTTTAAAATATGGATGTAATAAGAAGGAGGAAGTATGTTAAAGATATTTAGATATTTAAAAGATAATATTTTATCAGTTATTCTAATTATTTTACTATTAATAGTTCAAGCTAGCTGTGACTTAACAATACCACAATACACATCTAATATTATCAATGTAGGAGTACAACAAGGTGGTATAGAAGAAGTTAATCCTAAAGTAATTAGAAAAAGTAAATTGGACGAGATTTTACTTTTTGTAAGTGATAAAGATAAAAGTAAGATTCTATCTAATTATGATCTAGTTACAGAAAAGACTGATGAATATGACTATGATATTTTAGATGAAGAGCCAGTTTATGTTATTAAAGATGAAGATAAGGTAAATGATGACTTAGAAAAAGCTATTCTTGTTGATTATATGTTAACAAGTGATGAGGCTGAAGCAGTCAATATTCAAAATGAAATAAAAAAAGATATGCCAGAATCTATGCAAAATATGGCTATAATCGATATCATTGAAATGTTACCTAGTGATGAACTTAATAAGATGAGAAATTCTATTAATGATCAATTCTCAGCTATGCCTGATAGTATTATAAGTCAAAGTGCAGTAGCAGCTGTTAAATTAGAATATACTGCTGTAGGACTTGATACTGATGCTATTCAAACTAACTATATTACAATAACAGGTCTTAAAATGTTAGGATTATCTTTAATCAGTGCAGCATCAACTATTTTAACAGTATTATTAGGTGCTAGAGTAGGATCAGGTCTTTCTAAGAGAGTTAGAAAGAAAGAATTTAAGAAAGTCTTAAACTTTGGTACAGCAGAATATAAAAACTTTGGTATATCATCACTAATTACTAGAAGTACAAATGACATTCAACAAGTACAAATGATGATTATTATGACTTTAAGATTATTTATCTATGCTCCAATTATTGCTATTGGTGCTGTTGGTAAAGTCTTAGATACAGCCCCATCAATGACTTATATTATTTGGTTAGGAATAGTATGTGTTTTAACATTAATATTTACTTTATTTGCTCTTACTATGCCTAAGTTTAAGAAAGTACAAAAACTTATTGATAAACTAAACCAAGTAACAAGAGAAATTATTACAGGTATACCTGTTATTAGAGCTTTCTCTAATCAAAAATATGAAGAAGAAAGATTCAGCGTTGCGAATACTAACTTAAAGAAGACAAACCTATTTGTTAATAGAGTAATGAACTTAATGATGCCTGGTATGATGTTTATTATGAATGGTATTGTTGTTCTAATTATTTGGATAGGTGCTCATAAAATAGATGATGGCTTATTACAAGTTGGTGATATGCTAGCCTTTATTCAATACTCAATGCAAATAATTATGTCATTCTTAATGATATCAATGTTCTCTATTATGTTACCACGTGCTAATGTATCAGCTAATCGTATTATGGAAGTATTAGAGCAAGATGAATCTATTAAAGATCCAGAAAAACCTAAAACATTTAGTAAGAGAATTACTGGTTTAGTAGAATTTAAAAATGTTAGCTTTAGATATCCTGATAGTGATGAAGATGTTATTACTGATGTAACATTTACAGCAAAACCTGGAACAACAACAGCCTTTATTGGTTCTACTGGTAGTGGTAAATCTACTTTAATCAATTTAATACCAAGATTATATGATGTTACTAAAGGAGAAATACTAGTTGATGGTATTAATGTTAAAGATGTAACCCAAAAAGACTTACATGATAAGATTGGATATGTTCCTCAAAAAGGAGTATTATTTTCAGGAACCATAGAGTCTAATATTAAATATAGTGATGATAATATGTCAGATGAAAAAATGATAGAAGCAGCACGTATTGCTCAAGCAGAAGAATTTATCTTAGGTAAAAAAGAAGGCTATAAGAGTCCTATTAGTCAAGGAGGTACTAACGTATCAGGAGGACAAAAGCAAAGATTATCTATTGCTCGTGCTATTGCTAAAGACCCAGAGATTTATATCTTTGATGACTCATTCTCAGCCTTAGACTTTAAAACCGACTTTGAACTAAGAAAAGCTTTATATGCTTATGCTAAAAACTCAACTATCTTTATCGTCGCTCAACGTATTAATACAATACTTAAAGCCGACCAAATAGTAGTTTTAGATGAAGGTAAAGTAGTTGGTATTGGTACTCATAAAGATTTACTTAAAAATTGTGCTGTCTATCGTGAAATAGCTGAATCACAATTGTCAAAGGAGGAGTTAGAAAATGCCTAGTGGAAGAATGGGAATGGGAGCAACTGCAAAAGCAAAGGATTTTAAAGGCACTTTAAAGAAATTATTTAAATATTTAGGTACTTATAAAATAAGTTTAATCTTTGTTATTATCTTTGCTATCTGTAGTGCTGTATTTTCAATAATAGGTCCTAAAATATCAGGACAAGCAACAACAGAAATATTTAATGGTCTTGTTGGTAAAGTCATGGGAACTACTAGTGGTATTGACTTTTCTAAAGTTGGAACTATTCTTTTAACACTATTATCTTTATATATAATAAGTGCTATATTCTCATACTTACAAGCTTTTATAATGAGTGGAGTAAACCAAAAAGTTACCTTTAATTTAAGAGAGCAAATATCTCATAAAATGCATAAATTACCTCTATCTTATTTTGAAAGTAAAACAACAGGAGAGATATTATCAAGAGTTACTAACGATGTTGATACCCTATCACAGAGCTTAGATCAATCAATTTCTCAAGTATTAACTTCAGTAACAACCTTAATTGGTGTTGTAATAATGATGTTAACTATAAGCCCTCTAATGACTTTAGTAACCCTAGTAATTGTGCCAATTGCCTTATTTATGATGAGCTTTATTATGAAGCATTCTCAGAAATACTTTATGAATCAACAAAAATATTTAGGAAATATCAATGGTACTATAGAAGAAGCATATTCAGGACACACCGTTATTAAATTATTTAATGGGGAAGAAAAGACTATAGAAGATTTTAGTAAAACTAATGAGAAATTATATAATTCGGCATGGCGTGCTCAATTCTTCTCAGGAATGATGCATCCAATCATGAACTTTATTGGTAATATTGGTTATGTTTTAATTTCTATTTTAGGAGGATATTTAGTTATTCAAAATAAAATAGAAGTAGGAGATATCTTATCATTTACCCAATACATAAGAAACTTTATGAACCCACTTGCCCAAATTGCCCAAATAGGTAATATGATTCAGTCAATGGTAGCATCAGCTGAAAGAGTCTTTGAATTCTTAGAGGAAAAAGAAGAAATACCTGATGTTAAGAAAGTTACTTATGATTTAGATAAAATGGGTAATACTGTTACTTTTGAAGATGTTAAGTTTGGTTATAATAAAAATAAAATCATTATCAATGACTTTAGTGCTAAGATGCATAAAGGCCAAAAGATTGCTATTGTTGGACCAACAGGAGCAGGTAAGACAACTATTGTAAAACTACTAATGAGATTTTATGATGTTAACTCAGGTTCTATTAAAATAGACGGAGTTGATATTAGAGATATGAAACGTGATGACTTAAGAAGTCTCTTTGGTATGGTTTTACAAGATACATGGCTTTATAGTGATACCATTAAAGAAAATATTCGTTATGGTAATTTAAATGCTAATGATGAAGCTGTATATGATGCCGCGATTGCAAGTCATGTTGATCACTTTATTAGAACAATGCCAGAAGGCTATGATATGGTTTTAAATGAGGAAAGTGATAATGTTTCTGCTGGTCAAAAACAATTATTAACTATCGCAAGAGTTATTCTTAAAAATCCTAAAATATTAATTTTGGATGAAGCGACAAGTAGTGTTGATACCAGAATGGAACAATTAATACAAGAAGCAATGGACCATTTAATGGAAGGAAGAACAAGCTTTGTTATCGCTCATAGATTATCTACTATTAAAAATGCTAATCTTATATTAGTAATGAAAGATGGAGATATAGTAG
>CAMMBX010000047.1 GCA_946494345.1 uncultured Mycoplasmatota bacterium
TGCCGGTGATGATTAATGAGTAAATATTTAGATTTAAGTATTAAAGAAATACATGAGTTATTAGTAAAGAAAGAAATAACTCCCCTTGATTTAGTAGAAGAAGCCTTAAAGAGAATAGAAGAAAATAAAGACTTAAACGCCTTTATTACTATTAATGATAAAGTAAGAGAAGAAGCGAAAAACTTAGGAGAAGTAGATCCTGATAATCTTTTCTTTGGTATTCCTATTGCTGTTAAAGATAATATTGTTACTAAAGATTTAAAGACAACCTGTGCTTCTCATATCTTAGATAATTTTATACCTATATATGATGCCACTGTTGTTGAAAAAATTAAAACTGCTAAAATGCTCATAATAGGTAAAGCTAATATGGATGAGTTTGCTATGGGTTCAACTAGTGAGACAAGCTACTTTGGCTCACCTCTAAACCCTCATGATAAAAAAAGAACAGCAGGTGGTAGTTCAGGTGGTAGTGCTGCTATTATTTCTAGTGGTTTAGTTCCACTTGCTTTAGGAAGTGATACCGGAGGTAGTATTAGACAACCTGCTAGTTACACAGGAATTGTAGGTATGAAACCAACTTATGGAAGAATATCTCGTTATGGATTAGTAGCCTTCGCATCAAGCCTTGATCAAATAGGACCAATGACTAGAACTGTTTATGAGAATGCCGCTTTACTAAATGTTTTAGTAGGTGAAGATGAGAAAGACCTTACAAGTGTCAAAAAAGAGAAAGAAGACTTTACAAGATTTATAGGTGAAGATATTAAAGGCATAAAAATAGCTTTACCTAAATATTTTATTAGTGATATTGTTGATGAAGAGATTAGTAAGAGAATTAAAGAAGTAATTTCTTTCTTGCAAGAAAAAGGAGCAGTTGTTGATATCGTTGATATGAGATATTTAGATACTGCTGTTAACCTTTATCAGATAATCGCTATGGCCGAAGCTAGTAGCAACTTAGCGCGTTTTGATGGTATTCGTTATGGCTTTAGAGCAAGCGATGTAGATAGTGTTGATGAAATGTATGAAAAAACTAGAGGTGAAGGTTTTGGTGATGAAGTTAAAAGAAGAATTATGGTAGGTTCCTATATTCTAAGTGGTGAGAATGCTAAAACTTATTATGATAAAGCCTTAATGGTACGAGATGATATTACTAAAGAATTTGCTCACATTTTCAAAGACTATGACTTAATTATTGGACCAACGACAACAAGAGTCGCTCCTCTTCTTGGTACTAGTAAAGACGACCCTCATAAAGCTTTTATGGATGATGTTTTAGTAATACCTGTTAATATGGCAGGACTACCAGGAATGAACGTTCCTGTTGGAATTAATAGTGAAGGCCTTCCTATTGGTTTGCATATAATAGGTAAAGCCTTTGATGAAGCGACTATGTATAAGCTTGCTAGTTTTCTTGAGGAGGTGTTTTAATTGAGTAACTATATCCCAACTATTGGTCTTGAAGTCCATGTTGAAATAAAAAGTAAAAGTAAACTATTTTCTGATAGTGCTAATTCCTATGGTATGGCAACTAACACTTCAGTTAATGTAGTTGATTTAGGTTATCCCGGAACTCTACCTACTATAAATAAAGAAATAATAAGACAAGGTATTAGATCCTGTAAAGTTTTAAACTGTAATATTACTCGTAAGATGCATTTCGATCGTAAGAATTATTTTTATCCAGATAACCCTAAAAACTATCAAATTACTCAAAATAGGACTCCTATTGGTACCGATGGTTATGTTGAAATAGAAGTGGATGGAAAAAGAAAGAAAATAGGTATTTCTGATATACATATAGAAGAAGATACTTGTAAAAGTGCCCATCGTGGTAATGTTAGTTTACTTGATTTTAATAGAGCAGGAGTGCCTTTAATAGAAATAGTAACTACCCCGTGTATTAGTAATGGTAAAGAGGCAATGGCCTATTTAAACAAACTAAAAGAATTATTATTTTATGCTAATATTAGTGACTGTAAAATGGAAGAAGGAAGCATGAGATGTGATGCTAATGTTTCTATAAGTAAAAATGAAAATTTAGGTGTTAGAACAGAAACTAAAAATATTAGTTCTATTCATAATGTTGGTCTTGCTATTGAAAAAGAAATTGCAAGACAAGAGGAAGTTTTAGAAAATGGTGGCACTATTAGAGAAGAAACAAGACGTTTTGATGATAAACAAGAAGAAACAATTCTAATGCGTGTAAAAGAAACAGGTAATGATTATAGATACTTTATAGAACCAGATATTCCTTATTTAGAATTAACTGATGAATTTATAGAAGACTCCTTAAAAAGCTTACCTTTATTACCTGATGCCTTAAGAGAAAAATATGCTAATATTGGTCTTTCTTCATTACAAATAGAAAAGTTAATTAATAATAGACCTTTAAATGATTATTTCTTAGGCCTATTAGAATATAAGATAGATTATAATAAAGCAGTTAATCTATTATTATCAGATATATCATCATACTTAAATAAACATAATAAATTAATAACTGAGACAAAACTATCATATGAAAAATTAGTAAATGTTGTTAATGCCTTAGAAACAGGAGAATTATCTAATAAAAATGTTAAAGACTTAATTGATTCTTTAATGGAAAATGATAAAACATTAGATGAACTAAAGAAAGACTTTAATATTCAAAATATTACTGATGATAGTTTCATTAAAGAAATAATTACTAAGGTAATAGAAAATAATAGTGAAAGTGTAAATGATTATAAAAATGGCCATGATAGAGCCTTAAAGTACTTAATGGGACAAGTTATGAAAGAAACAAAAGGTACTATTAATCCTAAGAAAGCTAATGATATGTTAATAGAAGTATTAAATAATAATTGATAACTTGCTAATAATATTATATAATAATTATACTAGGAAGTGATAAAAGTGAAAAAATTTATTAAGAATAATAAACTTGTTGTAATTACCTTTGTTATTTGTTTAATTTTTGTAATTTTAGTATTTGCTATTAAATTAACTTTCTTTCCAAACGAAGGGACTGCTATTTATGGAGATAGACTAGATGGAATAGAAAAAGTAAAAATAACTGAAAGTGAAGAAGACAGTATAATCGCTACTTTAGAAGATAAAGCAGAAGTAAAAGAAGCAAGTTGCGATATAGAAGGACGTATTTTAAATGTTCTAATTACTGTTAATGATGATGTTGAATTAGACCAAGCTAAAGCTTTAACTACATCAATTATTGAAAATCTTGAAGAAGATCAAACTACTTATTATGATATTCAAGTATTTATAAGTAAAGATAATGATGATACAAGATTTCCAATTATAGGCTATAAACATCAAAATAAAGATGAATTTTCTTGGACAAAAGATAGATAGGAGGAATTATGAAGAAAAAAACATTAATCATTCTTCCTCTTTTAGTTGTAGTCATAGTTTTTATAGGTGTCTTTTTCTATTATAATAGAGAAGATGCTAGAACATCTTTAAATGTTAATGAAAAGAAATGGGTAGAAGATAATGATACTACAATGATTGATATAAATGTCATTAATGATTATCCACTTTATGGCCTTAATGGGGAAGGAGTATTCTTTAATTTCTTAGATGACTTTGAAAATAATGTAGGTCTAGAATTTAATAGAATAGCTTATTCAAAAGATGAAAAAATAGATGACAATGCAAGTTATAGCTTTAAAATATTAAATAATGAAGATGAACTATCAAATAATGACTTATTAATCGCTACAGATGGTTATATTGCTATAGGTAAAGAATATGTTCGTATTAATAGAGTATCAGAAATGTCTAATATCACCTTTGGTGTATTTAACTCTGATACAGCAGAACTAAGTTATTATCTAAAAACAGGTACTAATCTTGCTTTTAGGTCATATGACACTATAGATGAATTATTTAATGCTTTAGATAATGATGAAGTAGATATGATTATTATTCCTAATATAATGTATTTGAATAAAACTATTGAAAATAATAGTTATTATATAAATTACTATTTCACAGAAATGTCTAAAAAAATAGTATTAACATTAAGCACTGAAGAATCTAATGCTAGACTAAATACAATTATTAGAAAATATTTTGAAAAATGGAAAACAGACAACTATGTAGACGAATATAATGATGTTTATTTTAACTATTATATAACTCAAAATAAGGTATCTTCAGCAGATTCAACTGACTTAGTTAAGAAAAATTATGTTTATGGTTATGTAGAAAACTATCCATATGAAGTAGAAGTTGATGGTGTTGTTTCCGGTATTGCTGGTGAATATTTGAATAGAATGAGTCGCCTTACTGATATTAGTTTCACATATAGAAGATATAGTAGTAAAGAAGCTTTAAGGAAAGCTATTGAAAAAGGCGATGTAGATATATATTTTGACTATTATAACTTTGCAGAAGTCAATAATGATTATAAAGAAACAATTTCTACCTTTATTGAAGATTATGTTGTTTTAGGAAAAAGAAGTGATAATCATGTTGTCAATTCTTTTGAAAGCCTAAAAGATGAAGATATTGCTATGATAGATAATACCTCTTTATATAATTATTTTGAAAATAATAGTCGTAGTGATATAACAGTCTATGATACTAATGATGATTTAGTAGAAAATGCTAATAATAAAATGCTCGTTGTTGATAAAGAAGTATATAACCTTTATAAAAACTCAACTTTTAAAGACTATGATGTTTTATATCAAGATACTATGATGAATGATTATAAATTTATGGTAAAGAACAATAATAGTACTTTCTATAATTTATTTAATTATATAATTACAACAAACTCTTATTATAATTATAGAAACAGTGGCCTAGCAGATATTAGTAGATCAATAGTTGAACGTAGTAGTTTTATGGGCTTATTTATTATCATATTAGTAATTGTTTCTATTCCATTAATCGCTTTAACTATTCTTTACCTTTACTTTAAACGTAAACGTAAGATAAAGAAAGTAAAAAAAGAAGATCGTCATAAATATACAGACCTTTTAACATCATTAAAAAATAGAAACTATTTGAATAAAAAAGCCCCTGATTGGGAAGCTAGTAAGGTGTTCCCACAAGCTGTTGTTATAATTGACTTAAATAATGTTAAATACGTTAATGATAACTATGGACATGAAGAAGGAGATAAACTAATAGTAACTGCCGCTTCAACTTTAGTTAATACTCAACTAGAAAACAGTGAAATTATTAGAACTGATGGTAATGAATTCTTAGTTTACTTAGTAGGATATAGTGAAAGACAAGTAGATACATATGCTAAAAAACTAGAAAAAGAAATGAAGAGTCTACCACATGATTTCGGAGCAAGTATAGGTTATAGTATGATTGAAGATGACATTAAAACACTTGATGATGCCATTAATGAAGCAACACTAGAGATGATGACAAAAAAACAAGGATTAAAGTAGGAGATAGAAATGAAGAAAAGCAAGAAAATAAGAATATTTTTAAGAAAAGTTATTTCAATTATTAGACTACCAGAAATGCGTATCTTACCAGGACAACTTGCTTTTTTTCTTGTTATTTCTATTATTCCATTAATTGCTTTAGTAGGTGCTATTGGAAGTGAATTTGGTCTTCCTGCAACTTCTATTAAAGAAATATTAGAATCAGTTGTTCCAAGTGATGTTATAAACTACTTAATACCTACGGGTAGTAGTGAAAACTTATTTAATTTTAATATGATTATCTTCTTTTTTGCAGCTTTTATATTAGCAAGTAATGGAACATATTCTATAATTAATACTTCTAATGAAATATATAAAGTTCATGCAAATAGTGAGATAAAAAGAAGATTAAAAGCCATTTTAATGACTATGATATTAGTAATTTTATTTCTATTCTTAATATTAGTTCCTGCTTTTGGAGATGTCTTAATTAGAATAGTTACAAACTCAATTCATAGTGCAAGTCTAACAAGTCTAGTTGAAAATACTTACCGGCTTTTAGAGTATCCTATATCTTTATTTTTGATTTACTATAATTTAAAGCTTCTTTATACTATCGCTCCTGATACTGATATAAGTAGTAAAAGTACTATACCAGGGGCCATGTTTACAACTATAATGTGGTTAATAAGTTCTAAGATATATGCTTTTTATGTAGACTATTTTGCCAACTATAATGTCTTTTATGGGGCAATGTCTAATATTTTAGTGCTATTAATTTGGGTCTACATCCTAGCTTATATCTTTACTCTTGGTATGTGCTTTAATGCTACAGGAGTAATCCAAGAGACACTTAGACTTAAGAAAAGTGATCTTGATGAAGCGCTAAAAAAAGATAAACAATAAGCATAGATGAATTATAACAATGAATAAAGGAGAAAGTATCTTTCAAAGAAAATAGGATTAAATTTTTTGAAAAATAAAAAGTGATTTCTAATTATTATCACTTTCTAAATATCTTACATAATATTCATCAAAGGTTAGATTACTAGCCTTTATTTTTTTTGCTAATTCAATACCTACATAACGATAGTGCCATGCTTCAAAACTATATGTAGTAATATTTTCTTTATCTTTAGGATATCTTAAGATAAACCCATAATTATGAGCATTTTCTAACATCCAAGTATATTCATTAGTATTTTCAAAATTATTAAAGTCATCAAAAGCTCTTGTTACATCAACAACTAATCCAGTTTGATGCTCAGAGTATCCTGGCCTAGCCGAATATGTATCAGCATTTTCCACACCATCATTTTTTACATAGTTATTATATAAATTTTCTTGATAAGAGTAAGATCTATAAGCAGAAATTACTCTAATATTCATACCTGCATTTTTAGCATCACTTATTAATCTTTCAAGATTATCTTTCGCTTCTTTAACTAAATAAATACCACTTTTAGCATAACTATTATCCAAAAGTTCAAGATTATTTGGAATATAATTACGATCTAAATAATTAAATTTATTTACAAGTAAATAATTAGTATTTAAATTAGTAGAAGGAACAGTATCAGTATATACTTCTTTATCCAAACATAGATTAACTCTTGTAATAATATCTTCTATACTTAGCTCAGGATTATTAGCTTTATAACTTTCATATCTATTTAGATTTTCTTCCTTATAGTAAGAATATTTACTAAATTCATTAGCCTTTTCTTTAGTATTCTTTTCTTCAATTATATTTTCTTTTTTCTCTTCTATATCTTTATCATTACTATTAGTATTAAATAAGAAAACCAATAGTACAATAAAAATAATAACAATAATACTACTTAAAATAATAACAATCTTTTTCATTACCAACACCTTACTTAATTTTATTCTATTCAATCTTTATTAATTCCATAATATCACATCTATAATAATTTTAATATAATCATATTTAAAAAACATTTGCATAGCCTTTATTAGGAGTTGATTTAATGAAAAAGGCATTATTTTTACTTATGTTATCTATTCTTTTTGTACCATGCTTTGTTAAGGCAGAAGAAGCGAATAATAATACAGAAATAAAAGAAGAAACTAATATCGATAATGATAAAAATAATGAAGAAGACAATACTTTAAATGAGGATAATTCTACTGAAGATAATGGGACAACTAATGAAGAAAATTCTAACCCTGATACTTCTCTTATTCCTAATGCTACAGCAGGTGTATTGATGGATATGGCTACAGGAGAGATTATCTTTGAGAAAAATAAAGATGAACAAGTGGCGGTTGCTTCTATGACTAAAATGGTCGCTCAGATTATTATATTGGAGCAAATAGAAGCAGGCAAAATTAAATGGGACGATATTGTTACTGCAAGTGCTAATGCTTCTGGTATGGGTGGTAGTCAAATCTATTTAACAACAGGAGAAGAAATGACCGTTGAAGATATGATGAAAGGTATATCAATGGCAAGTGCTAATGATGCAACTGTCGCTATGGCTGAGTTTATTGCAGGTAGTGAAGTAGAGTTTGTTGAAATGATGAATAACAAAGTTAAAGAATTAGGTCTTAAAAACACTTTTTTTAAAAACTGTACAGGACTAGATGAAGAAGGACACTACTCAAGTGCTTATGATATGGCTGTAATTGCAAGAGAACTTTTAAAGCATGAAAAGATATTAGAATTCTCAGCAGTTTATGAAGACTATCTAAGAGAAGATACCGATAATAAATTCTGGTTAGTTAATACTAATAAA
>CAMMBX010000048.1 GCA_946494345.1 uncultured Mycoplasmatota bacterium
CTTAAGAGGAAGAGTAGGTCAATATCGTATTAAAGAAAGAGGACAACAATAGTTCTTTTTTTCTTTTCAAGAAACCTTTAAATGTTATTAGAATAGAGTTATAATATAATAGTAATGTTTAGAAAGGGTTAAATATGAAAGACAAAATAAAAAGTATATTACCATATATAATTATTATAGTAGTTGTCTTATTTATAAAAGCATTTATAGTAACACCGATAAAAGTAAATGGAGAATCTATGCATCCTACACTTGAAGAAGGAGATATTATGATTTTAAATAAGACTGCTTATTACTTTAACGAACCTAAAAGATTTGATATAGTTGTAGTTGACATGCCTGATGAATACTTAATTAAAAGAGTTATAGGTCTACCTGGAGAACATATAGAGTATAAAGATAATACTTTATATGTTGATGGTAAAGAAATAGAAGAAGACTTTGAACATGGTAAGACAGAAGACTTTAACATAAAAGAATTAGGCAGTGATACTGTTCCAGAAGACTCTTATTTAGTTATGGGTGACAATAGAGAAAATTCTCTAGATAGTAGAGAATTGGGCTTTATGAAAATAGACCAGTTATTAGGTAGAACTAGTCTAATCATTTTACCATTTAATAGAATTGGTAGTACTAAATAAAGTTATAACTCTCCATTTAGTAATTTATTATCTAACTCATCTAATATATCAATTATATTAGATGCAAATTCTTTATTTTCTCTAAACTCTTTACTAGTAGATGAATATAGAGTAGAAAAAGCATTCTTTTCTAAAATAGGAATTAAAAATGTATTATTATCAGTAGTAATACGTATCGACATTTCATAACAACTATTTTTATTTGCTGTAATTTTATTTTTATGATTGCTTTTCTTATCTTCTATAACAGTATTATCTAGTAATAATTCATAGTTTTTAATATCCTTAATATTGTATTTATAATGAAATGTTTTCGTATGAAAAACGATCTCATTGTTTATACCAATACTAATACCAGATGCTAGGTCGTTTAGATAAAAAATACGTGGTATAGTATTACATAACAACTGTAATTTTTTATTAATTTCATCTTCTCTATAGTTAGAATCTTGAAATAGCTTTATAAATGCCAAAAGCATTTCATTAGAACCATTAATATTAAATAACATATTACTAAGTAATATAGTTTTACTTAACATACCATTTTTTATAACTTCTATGGTAAGGTCTTGGTAGTTATATTTAAGATAGCCTTCTGTATTAACAAGCCATAGATATTTAGTAGTTGCTATAAAGTAAAATTTAACGTTAGTTTTACACTCAATTGCATAAACACAGGATAATATAAGTTCATCTATTGGAATAACTTCTCTTAAAATAATTGCATCATTTTCATTCAAATCAGGACATATATCCATAAGTAATTTATAACTTATAGTTAGTTTATTATTTAGAGGATGAGAATAATTATAAAATTTAGGAAGTGTGGCAGCTTTATTTAATAATTCTTTATACTTTTCATTTTCTTCTAACTTTTCTTTATACTTATTTTGAACTTGAGTTAATAATTGTTTAAACATATATCCACCTCTTTGTTATTATAAATCATAATAACATATATAATTATTTTTGTAAATTTTAGTGTATATAAAGGTTCTCTTATATATGATAAGATAGAAGATTTTAAAATTATAAAATAAATTGAAACTAGGTATTATACAAATTATGAAAGTACGTAGTTTTTATTTACGAAAACTCGTATCAAAAATATTTCAAGAAATGTTGACGAACAATTATTCTAATGATAAGATAAATTTAATTAACATTTTTCATTAAAAGTTAGGGGGAATAAAAATATGAACGAATTAAAAGAACAAAACAATTTATTAATTTACAAGGATAAAGATGGTAATATCGTTGTAGATGCATTATTTAAAGATGAAACTTTATGGTTAACCCAAAAAAGTATGGCCACGGTTTTTACTGTTGATAGGACTGTTATAACAAAACATTTAAAAAACATTTTTAAAGATGAAAAGTTAATTAAAGGACAAGTATGTGCAAAAATTGCACATACTGCCGAAGATGGTAAAACTTATAATACAGAATTCTATAATTTAGATGCTATTATTGCTGTAGGTTATCGTGTTAATTCGAAGAAAGCTACTGAGTTTAGAATTTGGGCAACTAAAGTATTAAAAGATTATATGATTAAAGGTTTTGCTCTAAATGATGAGAGATTTATTAGAAGAAATAAGTATGATGCGAAATATTTTGATGAATTACTTGAAAGAATAAAGACTATTAGAGTTAGTGAGAGAATGTCATATCAAAAAATAACTGATTTGTTTATTGCAACTTCAGCGGATTATAATCCTAAGAGTGGAGAAGCCTATACTTTCTTTAAAATAATTCAAAATAAACTTCATTATGCTATTTCTGGACATACTGCGGCAGAACTTATATACAGTAGAGCAGATGCATCTAAAGAACATATGGGACTTACTAATTGGAAGATTCTCCAGATGGTTTAATATATAAATATGATGTATCTATTGCTAAAAATTACTTAACTGAAGAAGAACTATCTAAATTAAATGATTTAACTAACTTATTTTTAGTCTTTGCAGAAGACGAAGCGAAAGAAAGACATGTTATGACTATGCAAAATTGGATTGATGCAACAGATGATTTATTAAAGTTTAGAAGAAAGAAAGTTTTAAATAATTCTGGAAGTATTTCTCATAAAGAAGCAGTAGATAAAGCAGAAAAAGAATATGAAAAATATAGAGTTATACAAGATCAAGAATATATTTCTTCTATGGATAGATTTTATAAGAAATATTTAGAAGAGAATAATGAAAGTAAAGTTGTGAATTGATATAAATTAAAGGAGGCAAGGATGAAATATGAATGATAAGCAAAATAATATTATGATTTATGAAGATAAAGATGGTGTTACTAAAGTTAATGTTAAATTTATAGATGAAGATATTTGGCTAACAAAGTATCAAATTGCGGATATTTATAAAACTTCACAACAAGATATTAGTTTTCATATTAAAAATATTTATAAAGATGTAGAGTTACAAGATATTTCAACTCACAAAAAATTTTTGTTAGTTCAAAAAGAGGGTAATAGAAAAGTCAAAAGAAATATAGATCATTATAATCTAGATATGATAATCGTTTTTTAGAAGAAAAGTTTTAGAAGGTAAGGGAAAAATTTCTCACGAAGAAGCAATTAAAAAAGCAGAAAAAGAATTTGCTCTATATCGAGAAAGAGAAATGAGAGAGTTACAAAGTGATTTTGATTTAATGATGAAGTCTTTACTAAATAGCAAAGAAGTTTAATAAAATTCGGTCGGCACTGATGACTAAATTATATTAATTTGATAAAATGAATGTAATATGAGGAAGTGATTGGATTGTTGAGGTTAACAAGCCAACCTGTAATTAAAAGTGAAAACAGTAAATTTAATGTGCTTAGTCATTTTGTTGAAACCAACAAAATGATATAATTAGGTAAAAATGCAGAAAGTAAAGATATGATGCTAATTAATAATGCCCTGTTGTTAATACAAGGATTGATTACAGAGTTGTTTGATACTTCTAGAAGTACAATCACAGACCATATAAATAATATTTAAAAAAAATGTGAATTTAGAACAGGAACTTCCGACGAAATTTCTGGCATAAGTTCTGGCGAAAGAAAAACCTAGTAATGAAAGAATATTGGAGTTTTTATGAAGGTAAAGAGCATATTTTAAGGTAAATGGCAAATTAGTTAGAATTAATTTTTCTGATACTGATAAAATGGCGGAAGATTGTTTTACTAGAGTTTTAGAAAATTCATATAGATAGGAGTTGGTATAATATGAATTTAAAATATATAGCGGTAGATAATAATAATTTAGATTTAGCAGTAAAAATTCAAAATACTATATTTCCATTAGAAGATGGTAGACAAAATTATGTAGAAGGAATTAGCAACGATCCTTATAGAAAAGAAATGGTAAACTATATTGTTTATGACAATGAAATACCCATAGGTATAGTAGGGTTGTATTCATATAACGAATATCCAAACGATGCATGGTTAAGTTGGTTTGGTGTGTTAGAAAATTATAGACAAAAAGGATACGGTTCTAAAATATTTGATTTTTTTGAAAATTTAGCTTTAAATAAAGGATATACTTCTATAAGGGTTTATACCGATAATGAATTTGACAAAGCAATTTTACTATATGAAAAAAAGAAAATGATTAAAGAATTTTATAAAAACGAACTAGAAAGCGAAGAAATCAATAACGGAACAATTATATATTCAAAATCTTTAATAAAAGAAAAGACAGAAAAATGGAATAATAAATTTTTAGGTTTAACTATGCAAAGCGAAAAAGAAAAGCAAAGGAAGTGATAAAAATGAATAATAATCCGATTCAATGGTATCCAGGTCATATGGCTAAGACTAAAAGAGAAATAAGAGAAAAGATTAATCTAATAGATATAATCTATGAAGTAATAGATGCAAGGATGCCTATATCATCTAAGATTAAAGATATAGATGATTTAATTAAAGACAAACCTAGAATATTAATAATGACTAAATACGATTTATGTGATAAAAAAGAAACTGATAAATTTATTAGTTATTATGAGGGCCTTGGCTATAAAGTGGTAGCAGTTGACCTTGCCAATAATAAAAATGTTAAGAAGATTCTAGATTTAAGTGAAAGTGTTAGTAAAGAATTAAATAATAAAAGAAAATCTAAAGGTCTAAAGCCTCGTAACTTAAGAGCTTTAATTATAGGTATACCTAATGTAGGGAAAAGTACTTTAATTAATAGGCTGGTGGGTAAGAAAGCTGCTGGAGTAGGTAATAAGCCAGGATTTACTAAGAGCCTTTCTTGGATTAGAATTAATAAAGATATTGATTTATTAGATTCACCTGGTATTTTATGGCCTAAATTAGAAGATCAAGAAGAAGCAAGAATCCTAGCAATATTTTCATCTATTAAAGAAGAAATACTTAATAAAGAAGATTTAGCTTTATTCGCTATAGATATTTTAGTTAAACTATATAAAGAAAAATTAGAAAGCCGCTACAATATTAAAGTAGAATCTCTAACCAATGTAGAAATATTAGAGGAAATTGCCAAGAAAAGAGGCTGTGTTAGCAAGGGAAACATTATCGATTATGAAAGAGCAGCTACTGTCATTTTAAATGATATTAAAAATAATACTTTTAAGGAAATAACTTTAGATCGAAGAAAATAAAAAAGAAATGTGCGTGTACACTATCCACATTTCTTTTTATTATTCCATCGCATTAACTGCTTTAGTAAGTCTTGATTTTAATCTAGCAGCCTTGTTCTTATGAACTAATCCACTAGTACAAGCTTTATCAACTCTTTGTAATGCAATATTTAATTTATTACTAGCTTCTTCCTTATTACCTGCTATTACTGCTTTTTCACAGTTTTTAATTGCAGTTCTCATACTAGATCTAACTAAAGTATTAACATCAGCTTTTCTTGCATTACTACGTACTCTTTTCTTAGCACTTCTAATATTTGGCATGTTTTTCACCTCACTTTTTGTAAACAATCTAATTCTATCAAATAATACACTATTTTGCAAATATTTTCTTATATTTTGTTAATAATATAAAAAGAAAGGAAAAAGGTGATTCGGATGCATGAAGTAGATTTAAGTAAATATAAGCTAAGAACAGACTTAATAGTTGAACATCTTAATAATTTTAAAGAATATAAAAAATATGAAGAACTATATAAAGATATTAAAATAGAAACTATTACTTTAGATAAAGAAACAGCGAAAACAATATCTAAAAAAGCAGGAATTTATAAAACAATTTATTTTGAAGATGTAACTGATGAGACTAATTTTAATAACTTATTACATGCTACAACAAAAGTTATAAAAGATTTATTAAATAGTATAAATATAAAAGATGAATACAGCACTCTAATAGTAGGCTTAGGTAATAGAAAAGCCACCCCAGATGCTCTAGGGCCACTTACAATAGAAAATATTAAAATAACAAGACAAATTGTTGAGTTAGGGTTACCTTTAGATAATAAATATCGTATCATCTCTTCCTTAGTACCAGGTGTTATGGGTACAACAGGAATAGAAACAAAAGAAATAATAGAAGGTGTGATAGAAAAAACAAAACCTGACTTTTTGATTGTAATAGATTCTCTTGCCGCTTCAAGCCTTGAACGTATTAATAAGACTATCCAAATAACGGATACAGGAATACATCCAGGTAGTGGCTTATTAAATAATAGATTTGAAATAAGTAAAGAAACTCTAGGCATTCCTGTAATTGCCATAGGAATTTCCACTGTTGTAGATGCCACTACGATTGTTAGTAATACTATTAACTATATTTTTAGACACTTTTCCTATGAAAAAGAGAATGTTAATAATAAGAAATTAAAACTAGTACCTCAAATTAATAGAGATTATAAAAATCATGATAAAACTCTTAATAAAGAAGAAAGAGAAGAAGTAATGGGCCTAATCGGTAATCTAACAGAAGATGAAATTAAAACTCTAATAACAGAAGTTTTAACACCTTTAGGTTATAATCTTTTAGTAACACCTAAAGAAATAGACTTTATTATTGAAAGGTTAAGTACCCTTTTAGGAAAAGCCTTAAATAAAAGCTTAGAATTAAACTAATTCGACATAATTTTAAGTACTCTTTTATTACTATGTAATAAAGGAGATTTTTTATGAAGAAAAAATTTATAGCAAAGAATAAAAAAACTAAAAAAATAAAACCAAAAATCATTTTCTTCTTTATTATGATTTTTTCTTCTTTTATATTAACTATCAAAGTTTTATCTAAATTTAATTTGCCAAACCAAAACAGTGATTTAGTAAAATTTTTAATAGAAAATAATAACCCTTTTATAGTTAATACAGAATCTAATTATAGTTATTTTCATAAAATTATGACTAGATTAATTAATTTAGACTTAACAAAGCCACTATCTATATTAAATACAAACTTTAAAGGATTAACTGAAGAAATAAACTTTAAAGAAGAAGTAAAAAAAGTTAGTAACGAAAAAGTAGTAAACCAAAAAGAGCCAACAATATATTTATATAATTCTCATGATACAGAAGAATATAAACCATCCTCATTTGCAGAATATAGTGTTATGCCGACCGTTAAACTATTAGATTATGTTTTAAAAGAAGAATTAGAAAACAATGGTTTTAATGTACTAATTGAAGAACAAACAATAAGTAGTATTAGAAGCAGTCTAGGTCTTAATTATGCAGGGAGTTATCAAGCGAGTAGAGTACTGATGGAACAAGCGAAAGAAAAGTATCCAAGCTTAGAATATTTTATTGATTTACATAGGGATTCGTTATCTCATGATAGAACTACTTTAACTTATAATAATAAAAACTATGCCATGGTTATGTTCTTAGTTGGCTTAGAAAACCCTAATTATCAAGGTAACTTAGATTTTAGTACAAAAATAAGTGATGCTATTAATAGTAAAATTAATGGTCTATCTAAAGGAATATATCAAAAAGAAGGAGAAGGAGTAAATGGAGTGTACAACCAAGACTTTTCTAATAGAACTATCCTAATTGAAGTAGGTGGACCCGAAAATACGATTGATGAAGTATATGAAACACTTCTTATTATAAGTGAAGTATTAACGGAGGTGATAAATAGTGACCAAAACTAACTTAGCAAGACTAATTGTTTTAATATTAGTATTTCTTTTCTTTGTCTTATACTTTATGCAAGCTTCTGGTTACAATGAATATGCTAGAAATAGAGAAAATATGTTAACAGAAGAACAAATAAAAGAATATGAAGAAGATATCGCTGCTGGAAAAGATGTAACTATTAAAGATTATCTTAATAAAGATAAAATTAATTATGAAAACAACATTTCAAAGTTGGGACTTGATTTATCTTATTTTATAGAAAATGCTTTTAATAAAGGAATGAATGCTTTCTTTAATATGTTAAACGAAGCCGTTAGTTCTTGATTAATATAATTTTTATGTTATCCTATATACGAGGGTGCGCCAGTTCGGTGTTTAATATATAGTCAGGTGGGAAACTGACATGGTA
>CAMMBX010000049.1 GCA_946494345.1 uncultured Mycoplasmatota bacterium
ACCTTTTTGATTTACTAAAGAAATTACCTTTGCCATTTTATCACTCTCTTCTCTTCTTTGTCTTATTTATTGTATCAAAAATACAGTGTTATGAAAAGAAATTTATCTAAAAAAGTAGATTTAACTCTACTTTTGTTCTTCGCTGTTATCTTTTGATATTTTAATAGTTATTTGATAATTATTAACAAGATCCATTTCTTCACTATCTACTTTAAAGCCTGCTTCTTCTATTTTCTTTAGAGTTTCTCTTACTAAATTTATTGATTCGTTTAAAGTATATTTAGGTTTGTTACTATTTTCTTGGTCTTTATTAGTTACAATATTATCTGCAAATATAGGGTTACTTGCAAACGGATTATTAAAAGATGTAACTTGAGGTATAGAAGTATCTTGGGTCTTATTTGAATTTACTCCTGCTAGAAGATTATCCATAGATGTACTAGTTGAATCTTTTAAGTCCTTTGTCTCTCCTCCTAAGTTAAAAGGATCAACCTTTTCAAAAGGAGCATTTGTTGGTGCTGGAGCTTCAAACATTGATGTTGATGTTTCTTGTTTTGGAGCTGTATCTTTATTCTCTTCTTCGATAGGGGAGAAAAACTTAAAGTTATTGTTCTCCTCTTTTTTTGGCTCTTCTTTTGGTCCTTTTAAAAATTCATTAAGATCAGCGGCAGGTAAAGGACTAGGCTCATTTATGTCTCTAGCATTATTCTTTATAGCATTGATATCAATAGATTTTGTTGCAGTACTTTCTAAATTATCATTAACATTAGGAATATCATAATCAATAAATTTTGGAGGAGTTGAATAATCAATTCCTACACTTTTATTAAAATCATCTTGAATATTAGTTACTTTATTCGATGAATTATTATCAGCTAGAGATGGACTACTAGCTATAGGTTCATTAACAGAAACAGGTTTAGCATTTAAAATACTATCTATATCTTCATTAGTTAAAGATGGTTTTGGATTTATTTTTTGTTCTAGTTCCCTTACTGTTAATTTATTATCTATTACTTCTTTTAATAATTTTTTTTGCTCTTCTGGATTTGTTACACTTAAAAGAGTTCTAGCATGACGTTCTGATATTTGATCTTTTAGTAAAGCATCTTGAACTTCATCCGTTAATGATAAAAGACGTAGTTTATTGGCAACAGCGCTTTGACTTTTTCCCATAGTCTTAGCTAGTTCTTCTTGAGTCATTTGGTCTAGTTCAAGAATTTTTTGATATGTTTTTGCTTCTTCAATAGGATTTAAGTTCTTACGTTGTAAGTTTTCAAGAAGAGCGACTTTACTACTTTCTTTATCATCTAAATTACGAATAATAGCAGGTATAGTTGTAAGCCCCGCCATAGCTGAGGCTTTATAACGACGTTCTCCAGCAATTATTTCATATTTATTACCAATGTTGCGAACAATAATTGGTTGAATTACACCATGTTCTTTTATAGATACGGCTAATTCTTTTAAAGCTTTCTCATCAAATACTTGTCTTGGCTGAAATCTATTTGGAATTATATCATCTAAATGTAAATATACTACTTCGTTTTCTTTATTATCCATAAACATACCCTCTTTATTCTATTCTTTTATTTTTCTACTAATATCATTATATCATTATTTATAGTAGTTTGCTAGGCTTTATTTTTTATTTCTAAAATTGTCCTAATATCATCTTTATTTGGTAAAGTAAATATTTTCTTATTATTAATATACCAGTTATGTTTTTTTAGGATATCTTTAGATAGTTCTAACTCTTCAGTAACATTTCCTTTCATGGCAAGAAAACTACCATTTTTATTTACTAAAGGCATTGTCCATAATAGTAGTTTAGGTAAGTTTGCTACGGCTCTTGCAGTTACAACATCATACTTTTGTCCTTGTTTAATTAAATCTTCTGCTCTTATATGATAAGCTTTTATACCTGTTAGATGTAATTTATCTATTAAGTTATTAAGATAATTTACTCTTTTTAAAAGAGAATCTACTAAAGTTATTTCTAAGTTAGGATAGAATATTTTTAAGACTAGACCAGGAAAGCCGGCTCCTGTTCCAATATCACATAGAGTTTTAGCTTTAGATAGGTCATATACTTTGGCTAGAGTTAGACTATCATAGAAATGTTTTAAATAGACATCACTTTCTGCTGTTATTCTTGTTAAGTTCATAGTTTTATTTGTTTCTATTAAAGTATTATAAATAATATCCAACTTTTCTAACTCTTCATCAGTTACCTTTAAACCTAGCTTTTCTACTTCTTTTATAAACTCTTCCTTAGTCATTTAGATTCCCCTTTTCTTTAAATAAACAGAGATAATAGCAATATCGGCTGGATTAACACCACTAATTCTACTTGCTTGACCCAAAGTTACTGGTCTAATCTTTTCTAGCTTCTCTTTCGCTTCACTGGCAATATTAGGAATATCTTGATAGTTAATATCTTCTGGTAAAGTTTTATCTTCTAACTCTAACATCTTATTAGCTTCTTCAAGAGATTTTTTAATATAGCCTTCATATTTTATATTAATTTCTACTTCTTTTAGAACCTCTTTAGAGTAATTTAATTCTTTAAAATTAGTTAAGTCTTCAATAGAAAGTTCTGGTCTTTTTAATAAGTCATATAAAGTAATACTATCTTTTAAAGGAGATGTATTTAACTTTATTAAGATATCGTTTATTTCTTTTTTAGGAGTAATTTTAGTTTCTTTTAAAATATTTGTTAATTCTTCAATATCTTGCTTTTTCTTTAGAAACTTATTATAAATATCATCATTTATTAATCCTATTTCATGGCCATATTCTCTAAGTCTTAAATCAGCATTATCATCTCTTAATAAAAGACGATATTCAGCACGTGATGTTAAAAGGCGATATGGGTCTTTTACTCCTTTAGTTACTAAGTCATCGATTAGAACTCCGATATATGACTCATTACGTTTTAAGATTAAAGGCTTTTTATTTTCTAGCTTTAGGGAAGCATTAATACCTGCGATTAGACCTTGTCCTGCTGCTTCTTCATAACCACTTGTACCATTTATTTGGCCGGCAGTATAAAGATTTTCAATTATTTTGGTTTCAAGAGTTGGTTTTATTTGTCTTGAGTCAATGGCATCATACTCTATAGCATAAGCATATCTTAATATTTTAGCATTTTCTAATCCTTTAAGACTATGGACCATTTGTTCTTGAACATAGTGAGGCATACTTGTAGAAAATCCTTGAAGGTACAAATCATCATAATAAATACTTTCAGGCTCTAAGAATAATTGATGACGTTCTTTATCACTAAATCTTACTACTTTATCTTCAATAGATGGACAGTATCTTGGTCCTACTCCTTCGACATAACCACCATACATACTAGATTCGTTTAGATGTTCTTTAATTATTTTATGAGTTAAATCGTTAGTGTAGATTAAATAACAAGGTAATTGGTACTTATAGGCAAGAGCGGTAGTGTTATCATATGAGAAAGTTATATCTTCTCTACTACCAAGTTCTTCTTGCATTTTAGAAAAATCAACACTTGCTTTTTCAATACGAGGAGGAGTTCCTGTTTTTAGTCTTAAAATATTAAATCCTAACCTCTTTAAGAAAGGACTTAAATAATTACTAGCTTTTTCACCATGAGGGCCACCTGCTGTTTTCTTATCACCTACTAATATTGTTCCTTTTAAATATGTTCCGGTTGTTAAGATAACGGCTTTAGATGTTATTTCTTCACCATCTTCTAAAATGACTCCACCTACTTTATTATCTTTTATAATAAGTTCTTTTACTAGTCCTTCTTTAATATCTAAGTTATCTTGACTTTGCAAAGTCTTTAACATTTCTTTTTTATAGATAACTTTATCAGCTTGGGCACGTAAAGCACGAACAGCAGGGCCTTTTTTAGTATTTAACATTTTCATTTGTAAAGAACTCTTATCAGTATTTTTAGCCATTTCACCACCTAAGGCATCTATTTCTCTTACTACTATTCCTTTAGCAGGGCCTCCAATTGATGGATTACAGGGCATATCGGCAATATTATCAATGTTTCCTGTTACTAGAAGAGTCTTGTGCTTAAGTCTTGCACATGATAAACAGGCTTCTATACCAGCATGTCCTCCTCCTACAACAATTACTTCATAATTCATTTATACATCACTACCTTTATTTTAATTCTAGTACTTTTTCTTTTTCTCTTTCTTTAAATATTTCTCTCATTTCTATTTCAAAATATTTTAAAGCAAGGATTTGTCCTAAACTATATTTTAATGCTACTCTTCGATTTGGAATAGGCAAACCTTCCTCTCTATATTTTTCTATCCACTCTCTTTGAAATAATATTGAATCATGTTCAGTTACTTTCTTGCTTTTTGGTTCTAAGTCTTCTTCTAAATATCTTGCTTCTATGATTTCACCAATACTTCTATCATCCTTTTTTTTAGAAATTAAAACAAAACTATTACCATCTTCTATGGCTTTGTTTATCCATAATTGATTAAATAAAATAGAATTTTTTTTAGTAATTTTTTCATTCATTTATATTATTCCTTTCTTATTTTCCTACACAGAAGTTTGCAAATAACTCATCTAATAGTTCATCACTATAGCTTTCTCCTGTAATAGAACCTAGTATATCAAATACTTCTTTTAAATCTATTTCTATTATATCAACAGGTTCATCACTTTCTAAACTGTTTTTAGCATCACCTAGACTCTTTAGAGCTTGTTTGGCAAGGCTTAATTGTCTTTCATTAGCAAGATAAGTGTAGTCATCTTCTTTTATCTCAGATAATTTAAACATACTCTTTATCTCTTTTTTTAGGGGTTCAATTCCATCTAGTGTATTAGTATTAGTACTTACAATATGTTTAAAGTTTAACTTAGATTTATCTATTTTACTTGGTAAATCGTTTTTATTTAAAACTATGATTGGATTTTTGTCTTTTACTTTATCTAAGATGAACTTATCATTATCAGTTAATTCTTCACTAGAATTTAATACCACTATAATAAGGTTAGCTTTATCTATTAAAGATAAACTCTTCTCTACTCCTATTTTTTCGGCTAAGTTATCAGTATCTCTTATTCCTGCTGTATCAATTAGAGATAATTCTATACCATCAAAGATAATACTTCCTTCAACGATATCTCTTGTTGTACCTTCAATATCGGTAACGATGGCCTTATCTTCTTTTAAAAATCTATTTAAAATACTACTCTTACCTACATTCGGTCTTCCTATAATAATAGTTTTTATTCCATTTTTAATAATCTGTCTTTCTTCTGACTTTGTTACTAAGTTCTTTAAGTCTTTTTCAAGACTAGTTATTACTTCTTTTAACTCTTTTCTAGTAACCTTTTCTATATCATAGTACTCAGGATAATCGATATTAACTTCAATATTTGCTAGAACATGTTTTAGTTTATCTCTAAAACTATTTATATATTTTTTTAGATTACCTTCTAGAGATGATAAAGCTAGTTTCCTACTATTATCAGTCTTACTTTCTATTAAGTCCATTACAGCTTCAGCTTCAGTTAAATCTATTCTACCATTAAGAAAAGCTCTTTTCGTAAATTCTCCAGCTTCTGCCCTTCTTGCTCCGTTTTCTATTAATAAATCAAGAATTCTAAGGGTTGTAGCGATACCACCATGACAATTTATTTCCACAATATCTTCTCTTGTAAATGTCTTAGGAGCCCTCATTACTGATACTAATACTTCATCTATATCTTCTTTGTTATCATGAATAAACCCATAATTTATAGTATGAGACTCTACTTTTGTTAAATCTTTACCTCTAAAGACTTTATTTACTAGAGGAATAGCCTTATCTCCACTTACTCTTATAATAGAGATAGCCCCTACTCCTAGTTTAGTTGATATTGCTACTATTGTATCAGACATTTTTTATTGCCCCTTTCTTTTATATATTAATTAATTTATATTATAACATTTTGCGCTTTCAGTTTTACTATTATATTTAAATTTTTATTTATTGTAAAGTATTAGAAAGTTTTTGTTTTATATGAAAAAAACCTAAGTACGTGGTTTTATAACTACACATCTATTAGGTTCTTCTCCTACACTTTCGGTATAAACGTATTTATTATTATTTAAGATATTATGAACAAGTCTTCTTTGATATGAATTCATAGAGTCCATTTTAACTTCTACTTTAGTCATCTTTACTTCTCTTGCTAATTTTTTAGCGAGATGTTCTATTTTTCTATCATTTCTTTCTTTATAATCACTTACATCTATTAAGAAACGATAATTGCTGTTTATTTCTTTAGTAAGGATAGCATTTACTATAGTAGTTAAAGCTTTTAAATTTTTTCCATCTTTTCCTATTAATAAAGCATCATTATTAGAATATAGACGATATGTTGGGATATCATTATTTAAAGTTACTTCTATTTCTACATCAAAGCCTAAATCTTTTAAAAGACCTTTAATTAATCTTTTTAAATATTCTTTTACTTCTCTTTTTTCTATTACTTCTATTTCTACCTTTTTAGATAGGAGTGTTTTCTTTTCTTCTTTAGTATTTATTATTAAGTTTTCTTCTAATTCTTGTAAATCTATTTTAGCTTTAGATACTGCTTCTTCATAAGTTTTTCCTGTGTAATTTTTTTTATTTACCATGCTTTTCCATCCCCTTCATTACGACAATATTCTGAATAATAGCGAAGATGTTACCTACTGACCAATAAATACCTAAAGCTGCTGGCATAAAGAATGCTGTTATTATTATAATTACACTCATCATAATAGGCATCATCTTCATTGATGGATCACTTGCTGTATTATTTGTAGTTTTAAACATGAAGATAGTTGAACCACCTATTATAATTAGAAGAATTATATACATATAGAATGTTTCACTACCAAATCCTACTAATGGAGTTGTTCCTAATTGAATTCCTAAAAAGTTTTCTTCAAATATTGCTGGTACCCTATTTATTGCTTCTAAGAATGCTAGTAACAAAGGTAGTTGAATAAAAGAAATTAAACAACTAGTTAAAGGGTTAAAATTATACTTTTTATAAACCATCATCATTTCTTGATTTTGCTTTAACATAGAGTCTTGGTCAGTCTTACCTTCATATTTCTTTTGAATTCTAGTAAGTTCAGGGGAAGCTTTCTTCATCATTTCACTTTGAACTGCCATTTTTCTTGTGAATGGGAATAATATTAATCTTATTATAATAGTAATAATGATAATACTTAGAGCAAAACTTCCTATATATTTACCTAATGTTAAGATTAGAAATGCTAATGGCTTAACAAATATTCCTGTCCATAGGCCATCATATTCTGTATCTCCTGGAGTAAATTCAGAACATTTTGGTAATTTATCTAAGTCTACTCCATTTTCTTCGTATAGCTTTCTTGTTTGTTTATTTTCTGGTTGACAAAGAATGTTTTCTGTTAGTGATTGTCCTGTTTCTGGATTTTGAACAGCTTTATTATCTTCATTTACTAAAGTTGTTTGACATCCTGTTACTAGAAATAATAACATTATTATAATAATTATTTTTGATTTAATCTTTCTTTTTTTCATATGCTCTCCTTATTTAATTTTATCTAATAAATATTGCAAGCTGCTAGATAGTTCATTATAAGTTAAATTTAGACAGCTGTTTCTTATAATTATAATACAATTATAGTTTTTTTCATAGGTTTTGTTATAGTTTCTTATAATTGCTCTAATCTTTCTTTTTAAATTATTTCTAATATGAGCCTTACCTACTTTCTTAGGAACAGTTATTCCATATTTAGTAGGAGAATCTTTTTTTTCTTTATAAAAGATTACATAATTATAATTTTTAATTTTTTTACCTGTTTCTATTACTTCATCAAAGACTCTACTTTCTTTTACAATGTACTTCTTGTTCATTTAATCACGTCCTAAAGTTAAAAAAACACTGCAAAAAACAGTGAATTTTATTTTACTAATTCTTTACGTCCTTTCTTACGACGAGCATTTAAAATATTACCAGCACTTGCTTTACGAGCGAAGAATCCATGTTTCTTTGCTCTTCTTCTTTGGTTTGGTTGATATGTTCTTTTCATTATAACACCTCCAGACTTGAAATCTACATTATTATAATAGGT
>CAMMBX010000050.1 GCA_946494345.1 uncultured Mycoplasmatota bacterium
AAGCTAAATTCGATAATGGTACATTAAGTATTTCTATTCCAAAAATTGATGAAAATGAAAACAAAAAACTTATTGATATAAAATAATAAAAAGACCAAATCACTGGTCTTTTTTTATGTCCCAAAAATAGATAAATAAAGTATTTAAAATAATTCCTAATATAACTAAATCTATAATAATAAAATTAGTTTTAAAATAATCATAATTTATCATATACATCATACTATAAGCTCTATAATCAGTATATAATTTAACTACTATTATTCCTAAATAAAAAGTTAATGCCAACGAAATTAAATTATAACTAATTAAATCTCTATAAATTCTTTTTCTACTAAGTACTGTAAATATATTTATTAAAACAAACAAACTACACATAACAAGAAAAGATATACCAAACATTCCAGAATTAAATATTACTTTTAAAAGCATACATATAAATACTATAAATAAGACTACAGAAACTATTCTAAGATAATAAACAATATTTTTAAGCATTTGCAAGACCTCTATCTAGTCCATCCGCTATTTCTTGTTTAAATTCTTCTTTAAATCTAGGAAGTTCTTTTTTTATTACATCAGGATAAATATTTTTTGTATTAGTAATCGCTCTTTCTATATCAAAAATATTAACTTCTTTTCTATTATTATAAATAGCATAAGAAAAGGCCTGTTGTAATATTGTCAAAGTAACATCAGGATACCTTGAACCTATTTCATAAATTCTTCTATATTCACTAGTCAGATCAGTTAAAAAAGTCATTATTTTTTGTTGAACATAAGGATCATACATTAATTTAGCTCCTGTTTTCTTCTCTATTTTAGGTAAAGTTCCCATACAAATAGCAATAGTTTGTTCTCTAGTAGGTTCTAAGACTTCTATCTTTTGAAAACGTCTAACAAAAGCTTTATCACGTAAAATATATCTTTCATACTCTTCACTAGTTGTCGCTCCAATAACTTTAATATCACCTCTATCAAGTCCTGGTTTAAACATATTAGCAAAGTCAAGTGACTCTCCCTTACTTCCCATTAAAGTATGAATTTCATCTATAAATAAAATTAAATTAGAATATTCTTTTAACTCATCTAAAAGTATTTGTATTTTACTCTCTCCTGTATCAGGGTCTACTCCAAGTAATGCTGATGTATTAACTTTAATAATTTGATAACCCTTTAAAGCATCAGGAACATTACCTAATTGAATACGATAAGCAAGTCCCTCTACAATAGCCGTTTTACCAACACCAGGCTTACCAGTTAAAATAGCAGACTTTTCAGGAGTTAACAAAATTAAAACTAATTGTTTAATCTCTTCTTCTCTTCCAATAGCAGGATTAGTAATATATTCTTTTTCGGTAAAATTTTCTCCATAACTTTTTAATATACTAACTTTACTTTTTCTAATTAATTCATCATTCATAACTACCATTCCTTACTCTTCAAGTATATCATAATTTTTTTTTAAGGAAAATAACTATTTATAACTTATATCATAGTTACTAGGCCCCATAATACATTTACCATCTAAATCAAATCTAGATCCATGACAAGGACAGTCCCAAGTCTTTTCAACTTCGTTAAAGACCAAACTACATTTTAAATGAGGACATTTATTATAGACAATATGTTCCTTACCTTTATCATCTTTATAAATAGCAACGGCATTTCCATTTATTCTTGTAAATCTAGGATTACCATTATAGAAAGTTTTATTTTTATTTACTTTACTATCTATAAAACTGTAAATATTACTAAAGATATTTAGAGGATAATTAATTAATTTCTGTTTATTAAAAGCTCTTCTAGGGTCAAACAACTCTTTATAGATATTATATTTATTATTAATTAAGTCTTTTATTATGGTGCTAGCAAGTATACCATTAGAGTTACCCCACGTATTATAACCAGTTGAAAGTATTAAATTATCATCAATAAACCCTATTAAAGGAAGATGGTCTAATGTCATTAAATCATAATTACTCCAAACATAATCATAATTAGTAATACCAGTACTATCCTCTAAATCATCTAACATCATTCTACTATTAGAGGCAAAGGCTAAATTAGTAGAAGATGACACCGTTAATAAGTAATTATCATAATATCTCATAGATTTTAAAGGTTTCTCTATATTAATAGCATTAAAGTCATAACTATTTTTAACACTTGAACAAACCAAGAAAGACTTCTCCAAATAACACTTTAAAGGCATTAAATAAGGTAATAAAAAATAAGGGTAATGAAGAGCAAGAACTATTTTTTTAGTCTTAATAATATTCTTTTCAGTATAGCATTTAAAAAAGTCTTCCTCTTTTTCTATTTTAATTATTTTAGTATTTTCATAAACTCTATGATTAAGACTAATAGATTTCTTAATTATTTCTTTTATAAACTTTAAAGGATGAAAGATATATGTATCATTAACATAAAAACCAGCTTCTACCCTCATTCCATTAGGTAATTTCTTAATAGGAGTCGTCTTTTCCCCAAAAGATGAAACAATATTTCTTTCTTTATCAATCTTCTTAACATTTAAAGAATCTAATGTATATAAATAAGATTTACTCTTCTTAAAATCACAGTCAATTTTCTCATTTTTTACAATATCACTAACTATCTTTAAAGCCTCTTTTTGACTTCGATAATATAGATAGCTTTTATCTCTTCCAAAAATATACTTGAGTTTAGTATAAATATCTTCTTGCAAAAAAGTTATTTTCGCACTACTTCTACTAGAGGCTCCACTACCTATTCTATTTTTTTCTACCAAAGCTATTTTTCTATTATCATCCCTAAACTGATAAAAGGTACTACATCCTGTAATACCTCCACCAATTATTAAAATATCAACATCTATATTTTCATTTAACGCTTCATACTTATCACTATCATTAACAGTATCTTGCCAAATAGAAACATTTTTCATATCATCACCTATTTCTATTATGGCTAAAATTTAATCATATATACTATCTTTATCGTAACTAATTATATCTCCAGTAGTAGCATTAATCTCATAATCATATTCTATATTATTATAAAAGAATTCTAACTCATAAACCAAAGTATGATTATCATGGTCTAACTCTTCTCTTGTAAATCTAACACTATTAATATCAAGACCTGCATTTGTTAAAGCAATATTCTTAGCTTCATCTAAGGATATGCTAGCAGTTACCCCATTAAGGCTATTTTGACCATTAGAGTTACCATTATTACTACTACTATTACTATTGCCATTACTGTTATTATTACCATTGTTAGTATTATTTTGATTATTATTAGTATTTACACTTCTATAATCAGTATAAATAATCTTACCTTCTTTAGCATCAATCTTATATTCATAATCTCTATTTTGATAATAAACTTCTACTTCATAAATACCATTATCAAATTCAAAATCAATGCTTTCAAAATACAAATCACTACTATTTACACTCATATTATCAGCAACTATATTTTTTACTTCATTTTTACTAATAAATGTAGTCTTAAAATAAATTAAAATAAGTAAAGCAAGTACAGCAATAATACCTACTGCAATAATAATTATCTTTCTATATTTCTTCATAATATCTATCCTCTCTATACTTAGATTTTATCATTACATTTTATTTAAGTAAAGATTAATTTAGAAGAAAAGAAGAACCTACAATTGTTCTTCTAATAACTTAAGCTTAGCTTCTTCTTCTTTTAATTTTTCTCTATCAAGATCAACTATATTCTTAGGTGCTTTATTAACATAGTTTTCATTACTAAGTAATTTCTTACGTCTTTCGATAGAGTCTTTTAACTTCTTAATATCTGCTTCCAACTCCTCTTTATTGACTTCATTTTTAAAGAAATAAGTAATATCAATTAAACTAGATTTATAGTTAATAGACTGATAATCTTCTAAAGGCTCTTTAACTATCAATTCATCTGTAATCTTTAATTGTGACTTGTAAATATATTCTAAATCACTATTAGTACTAAACATTACTTTGTCATCTTTTTTAATATTATTAGTAGCTTTCAAATTTCTTATCTCTCTTAAATCAACTATTACTTTAGATATTTCTTCAGCTTCCTTATCAAATACAGTCTCACTATCATACTTAGGATAAGTACTAATTACAATAGACTCACTATCTTTAAATGGTAACATCAAATAAATCTCTTCTGTTACATAAGGCATAAATGGATGAAGAAGCTTTAATATAGTTGTTAAAACATCAAGTAATACTGCTTTCGTAGTATCATTCATATTTGCTTTACTTAACTCTATATAGTTATCACAAAAGTCTTCCCAAATAAACTTATATAACATATTACCAACATTATGGAAGTCATAACTATCCATATTTTTAATAACATCTTTGATTAAGTTATTCTTTAACGTTAAAATCCATTTATCCGCTTTACTTAAATTCTGATAATCATATCCTGCTGTCTTCATATCTTCAAGATTCATTAATACATAGCGAGATGCATTCCATAACTTATTAATAAAGTTCCAAGTAGATTTAACTTTCTCTTCATCATAACGCAAATCTGTTCCAGGAGCACTATTAGTAGTTAAGAAAAATCTAAGGCTATCCGCACCATACTTATCAATAACATCCATTGGGTCTACTCCATTACCTAAAGACTTACTCATCTTACGTCCTTCTTTATCACGGATAAGTCCATGGATAAGACAATCTTTAAATGGTCTTTTGCCAGTAAATTCTAAGCCTTGGAAAGTCATACGATTAACCCAGAATGGAATAATATCATAACCAGTTACTAAGACATTATTAGGATAATATCTTTTGAATAAATCCGTCTCTTCTGGCCAACCTAGTGTTGAAAAAGGCCATAATGCAGATGAAAACCAAGTATCTAGAACATCTTCATCTTGAACCCAACCTTCTTCTTTAGGAGCTTCCATTCCAACATATACTTCATCACCTTTATACCAAGCAGGTATTCTATGTCCCCACCATAATTGTCTAGAAATACACCAGTCATAAGTAATCTCCATCCAGTGATTCATTGTTTTCTCATAACGTTCTGGCACAAAGTTTACTTTAGTATCTTTATTCTTTTGATTTTCAAGAACTCTATCGGCAAGTGGTCTCATCTTAACAAACCATTGTTTAGATAAAGTTGGCTCAACTACGGCATCACTTCTTTCACTATGCCCAACATTATGAGTCATCTCTTCAATACCAATAAGTAGATCTTGTTTCTTTAAATCTTCTACTAATTTCTCTCTACACTCTTCTCTAGTCATTCCTTCATAACCAGGAGCGTTCTCATTCATAGTAGCATCCAAGTTCATTACAACAACCCGAGGTAAGTTATGTCTTAACCCTACTTCATAGTCATTAGGGTCATGAGCAGGAGTTATCTTAACAACACCAGTTCGTACATATTTAAATAATTTTATAATTATTATTTACAATAAATGATAAAAATGTAAATAGTTAGATATAAAGTTGAAAAATACCAACATATTTAATGTTAGTACTTTTCCAATCTTAATTTAAATAATGGCAAAATTTTATTCACTTGTGCCATCATCGCAAGCACAACCGCCACCACCAGTAACGCAAGCACTATCTAAATTAGTATTTTCATAACTAACTGTTTTAAAGTTAAGAATTTTACTATCTTTCATGTTTTCACCTCCTTTCAATAATTACATTATTTCTATTTTAAGCAAAATAATGTGGAAGCTTTCTACTTAATGGATTTAATTTTAATTGCCTGACTTCTGAATGTAAATAATAATCCGTATTATACCCAAAACTTATAGGAATTAAATGTTTACTATAAGCTCTAACAACTTTAATTAAAGCATCTTTAGACTCAGATAAATCAACATAAATTGCTTCTAAATAATTCTCTAGCTTTGCAAAATCTATTGATACAGAATACTCATTATTAGAGTATGAATCATTAGTCCATAACCAAGATATTTTTTTTGAATTTTCGTGAAAATGATAATATTGCCCATGATCAAGTGGAGTTTTAATTTTTTCAATAGTCTTAGGATGATCAATAGGATTATCTATTGCCAATAATAAATTATACTCAGCTTCTTGGAATGCTTTTAATATTGCTCTATCTACATTTTCAGTTACAGCGGCTGCACCACTAACAAAACTTGGATATTCATCACTAACAATTACAACCAAAAATACTGGAAGATATTTTGAATTCATATCTAACACATGAACTTTACGTCCTTTTTTACTCCAATGTTGCATTCTTTTTTTTACATGTAATGGTATGTATTTAGGATTCACATGTTGTGGTGATTTTAATTCATACCACGAACGCATTATAGCATCTCTTTCAATTAATTCTGCTAAAGCTCTTTTTTTAGCTTCTTCATAATTTGAATATGCTGCCACCCCTGATGAATCACTACAAAACAATTTTTCTTTTTTATCATGCCCGTAATAAATAAAATCAGTTGGTAAATAAAAATTGCCACTCATATCTTTCGTCCATTCAATTATATCATCTTCCTTATATAAAATTAACCCACGCAATTGACGTTGTTCTAACGATAAAGGAGCAACAACATCTGGAGTTAAAAATTGACTTGTTTTTCCAGCTTTACCAATATAATCAACTCTAACAATACTTGAGCGATAACGTTCATAAGCTTCAATAATAGCTTTAGAAACTGCTTCATAATAAGATGATGCAGTAGCTCCTGCTACTCTCCTACCATTAATTTCATAATTTGCCCATGCTCCAAAAAATGAAGCATCAAAATCATTAAAACTATTAATACCAAAATTCAAAACAGGTTTATCTTCACCAACAAAATTATCAACTAAATTTTCCAACATTTTACTATATTTAAAATAATTCTTGGAAGAAGAATAACCAATTGCTATTGCTAAAATAGGAGATATATCATCTTTATCAATTTCTAATTCTATTGCTATAGATTTGTCTAAAATACCACCAAGTTCACATGTTGACAAACCTTGTTCCTCACAATAAAGAGTAATATTCTGAGCAACTTGTCCAACTTCAATAAGTGTCAAACGATAACCACGATTTGCATATTTATAAGGTTGACGATTTAAATCAGCAGCAATTACTACTTGTAATGGCGAACTAAAAGCTATTCTTTCATCATTATAACAATATTTTAATTGTTCTAAATCCGGATTTTCATTGTATAAAATCAAATGATCATTTTCAGCATCATATTCATAATAACCAGCTTTAAAATTCATTTGATCATATGGTACAATACAGTAAATCTTTAAAGGAAATAATGCACCTCCACTTGGAGTAGCATGACGAGATATTGAATAAGCATAATTACAGATATTACCTAATTGAGATAATGTTAATTTTTTGTTAGAAAAATTTCGACAAGATTTACGTTTTTTCTGTAATTCGTAAAGTGAAGAATTCTTATTTAAGTTAAAATTTATTATTTTTCCACATTTAACTTCTTTTCTTTTACTTTTTTTATGAGCTTCTACTTCAGAAGGATTTAATGATTGTAAATATTTTGCTGGATATGTACTAATTTCATTAAAATGACGATATTGCTCTCTTGAATCATTAATTAATTTTTCTTGTTCTAGTTCTATAAGAATTTCTTTAATATAATCTACTTCAATTCCCACTGACTCAGAAATATCATATATATTTTTATATCCATCACAATATGATAATATTTTCCATAATACAGGAACTATTTCCCCATCTATATCTAATTTTTTATCTTGTCTTAGAAAACTAATGCCATTACCATTTGGAACAGCTGGAACTACTAAAATAGGTCTATATTTTTCATAATTAACCATAATATCATCTCTTCCAATTAATATAAATATTTTTCTAGTATTTTAATATTTTTGGTAACAATTGTCAATATTCATTATTTTCACTGTTTTTCTACTGTTATTCACTTTAAACACAATGCTTTCCCTTTCTGACATATAAAAAAGAGCTTAACGCTCTTTAATCATTAGAATCCAAAT
>CAMMBX010000051.1 GCA_946494345.1 uncultured Mycoplasmatota bacterium
TACTCAAAAGTTGCAGTTAATCTTTCAAAGTTGCATTTACCTTTTCAATTGACCCATATTATAACATTTAATCAATAATTTTACTATAAATATTAAACTTTCTTATTTAACATTGCATCTAATCATCACCTTTTATTAAGAATGTTGCATATAAAGGTATAGACTTAATATTAGTTTTAGGATCATATCCAAAATCTTTTGTACTTATTCTAATTGCATATTTAGGCTTAAACTTTTCTATATATACTTTTAAACTTTTAGATTGAGTAGCATTCCCTGCTTTTACTTCTATTGGTATAATACCATCTTTTGTATATAATAGAAAATCAACTTTACTTGTATTATTACTTCTATAATAATACAAGTCAAAACCATTGCATACTAAACTATTAGCAACAAAGTTTTCTGCTATTACACCTTTATATAGTGATATGTTATCGCTTAAAATATCTTCAATATTTAGTTTTAAAATATTATTAAGTATTCCTACATCACTTAAATACAATTTAAAAGTATCAACATCTACAAAGCCTTCAAGAGGAATTTCTGGAGTTTTAACAGCTTTACAACGTAAAACCATATTACTAGCTTCTAACCAATCAATAGCAGTGGCATATTCTCTTGCTCTAGCATCTTTTGATATATTAGAATATTGAAACTTATTAGAAATATTAGATAATTGAGAAGGTAGGGAATCATATACTCTATTTATTCTTAAAGCTTCACTTTCATTAGTAACATATTTATCCATATCTTTAAAATATGAACTAACAATATCAGTTAAAATTGTTTTATCATATTTAATATAATCGCCATTAGTCTTAACCATATTACTAACACTTTCAGGCATACCACCTGTTATTAAATATATTCTATATAAATTTAAAGCTTTCTCATGAATGGGAGATGTTATTTGTTTATTATTCTTATAACAATCTTTAATAAGGTCTATTAACATTTCTTGATTCATTGCAATTAAAAATTCTTCAAAGTCCATTGGATACATATTTAACATTTTCACTTTACCTACTGGAAAAGAAAATTTTGATCTTTTTAATTTTACCCCTAAAAGGCTTCCAGCACAAATTATTCTAACATTATTATGGTTTTCTTGGAAGTATTTAAGTTCTGCTATTAATTTTTCACTTTCTTGTATTTCATCAATGAAAAGAATAGTATCTTCCTTTTCAAAATCAAAATCTAGTAATAGCTTTAATCTATTAAACTTTTCAATTGATGTTAAATTAGAATTATATAACTCTATTACATTAGTATTTTCAAATAGATTAACATAAACATAATTACTATATTCATTTTTACAAAATTCATTTATTATATAAGTCTTTCCTGATTGTCTAACTCCAAGGACCATTAATGGTTTAATATTATCAGTATTATTTTTCCATTTTAATAATTCAGCATAAATTTTTCTTTTCATATTCAGTTCTCCTCTTATAAGGATATAATATCATCAATTAATGTATATTTCAACCATTTTATCACGTTTTTGGCATGACTTTTTAGATAAATTTACACGTTTTTTATAGGACTTTCTGTTAAGTTTTCCACATAAATAAAGTACTCACCTAAATATGAGCTTATAAGTAACAGGTCTATTTCAGCGAATCATATAAAAGAATCCTACCCTATATTATAAAGTTATAATATTCGCTGTTTGATAAATTTTTCTATATTTTTACTATATGTTTGTAATATTATCAATTACTTTATCATATCTATTACTGAAAAGGAAACAGTGATACTATGTCTAACTTTACTTATGCATTTTTATTATCTACTTTAGCAGGACTTTCTACATTAATTGGTTTTATTCCACTACTTTTTAATTTAAAAAACGAAAAGTATATTATCCTAGCTTCTTTATCTTTTGCAAGTGGAGTAATGATATGTGTATCTTTAACCGACTTAATACCTGAATCTTTCAATTTATTAACTACTATATTTAAAGGTTTCCCTGCTCTTTTATTTTTATTAATATTTATATGTCTTGGAGTAATTGCATCAATGCTAATAGATAAATTTTTACCTAATAATGATAATAAAAATATTAGTAATAAAAAATTATATAGATTAGGCCTTGTTTCAATGCTTGCTATTATTATGCATAATATTCCTGAAGGTGTTGCTACTTTTCTTTCTAGTTCTACTAATATGAGTTTAGGATTATCACTTGCTCTTGCTATTAGTTTTCATAATATTCCTGAAGGAATAAGTATAGCCATACCAATTTATTTTAGTACTAAATCTAAATTTAAAGCTTTTTTATATACTTTAGTATCAGGTCTTTCTGAACCATTAGGTGCAATACTTGCTTATTTATTTCTATCTAATATTATTAATAACTTTATTATGAGTATAATTCTATCAATAATTGCAGGAATTATGATTCATATTGGCATTTATGAGTTATTAAAAGAGTCTTTAAGCTATAAAAAAAGAAAATTAACATTTCTTTTCTTTAGTATAGGATTTATATTTATGTTAATATCTCATTTTCTATTAGGATAATTTTAGGTTATGTTTGATTAGAGACAAATTTTATAGTACAATATGTTTAGGTGTTAAATATGAAGAGAATCTTAATTAGTTTAATTCGTCTTTATCAAAAGATGCCACTAGCCTCTCATGGGGCTTGTCATTTTTATCCAACTTGTTCTAATTATACGATTGAAGCGATAGAAGAATATGGTTCAGCGAAAGGATTATTTCTTGGCTTTATTAGAATATTAAGGTGTCATCCTGGAGCAAGATATGGATATGATCCAGTTATTAGAAAGGGGAAAAAGAATGAAAAGAAGTGTTAATAATATAGGTAAAATAGCTTTGCTAGGCCTTGCAACATGTTTTATGGTAACAGGATGTAAAAGTGATAATATGGAGGATATTGAGATATATGCTACTAATTATCCTAATGAGTATATCATTGAGCGGCTTTATGGAGATCATGCGAAAATAAGTAATATTTATCCTGATGGAGTTGATGTCAGTGATTATAAATTTACTAATAAGCAGAAAAGAGATTTTGCCAGTAAAGATTTATTTATCTATACGGGTTTAGTTGATAGAGAAAGAGAACTAACAGTAGATTTACTTGATTATAATAATAATTTGAAAATAATTGATAGTTCTTATGTATTAGATAATGACTATAATATGGAAGAAGTTTGGCTTGATCCTTCATTTATGTTAATGATGAGTCAAAATGTTAGAATTGGTTTAAATGAGTATATAGAGAATAATTATCTTAAAGAAGAGATAGATAGTAACTATGAGGACTTGAAAGTTGATATTTCAGAACTAGATGCTAATATTAGATTAACTGTTGAAAATGCACCATATAAAACTATTGTTGCAACTGATAATAATTATAGATTCTTAGAGAAATATGGAGTTACTGTTTATATATTAAATGATGATACTAGTGAGAAAGATTTAGTTACAATAAATAATTTAATAGAAAATGGTGCTATTACAAAAATATTTAGTTATAAAGATGTTAAAACTACTACTAATCTTCAAAACTTAATTAACACTTATCCTGATAGTTTAGATATTGTTAATTCTAATAGAATAACAGTCTTAAGTGAAGAACAAAGAGAAACTAATGCTGATTATATAACTTTAATGAATCAGAACTTAGATGCACTTAATGAAGAGTTATATCATAGTAATAATTAAAGAAAAGCAATGCCAATTGATAGCATTGCTTTTTAAAATAATCTTAATATATCATAGAATGTTACATATATCATTAAAAGCATTAATAATATTAATCCTGCAGCATGAAATTTAGCTTCTGTCTCAGGTTTAACTGGACTTCCTTTAATCTTTTCTATAATTATAAATAAAATATGTCCTCCATCAAAAGCTGGAAATGGTAAAAGATTAATAAAACCAACATTTATTGATAAAAATGAGAATAGGTATAAAAGGCTTGCTATACCACCACTAGCTTGGGCCCCTACTACTTCATATATTCCGACAGGACCACTTAACTGGCTTAATCTAATATTACCATTAAAGAGATTTAAAACAGTAACCCACATTTGTTTAAATAAAGAGCCTGTTTTTGTAATAGTATAATTTATGGCTGCTAAGAATCCATGTTCTTCCTCTCCTTGCATACCAATACCATAAACGTATCTTTCTTCACCATCTTCTTTTACTTTTTTTGGTGTTATTTCATATGTTTCAACAGTACCATCTTCTTTTTTTACTTTAAATTCATTGGATTTAGTAGGATCTGATATTGTAATGTATAAAGAAATATCATCAATTGTCCAAATATCATGACCATTAATTTCTAGTATTTCATCACCTGCTCTTAGTCCTGCAGCATATGCTTTACTATCTTTTTCAACACTAGAAAGAATTGGTTCAGTAGAAGTTGCTCCCCAAATAATAGCGATAAAAAATAATACTAAAATAGCAGAAATAAAATTAAAACCTGCACCAAAAAACATTACTAAGAACTTTTGCCAAGGCTTTTTTCCAGGAAGAGTTCTTTCTTTAGGTAAATTTTCATCTTCCCCCTCTTCTCCTGCTAGCTGACAAAAACCACCAATAGGTATGGCTCTTAAAGAGTATTCAGTTTCACCTTTCTTAAAACTAAATAGTTTAGGTCCCATTCCAAGTGCAAATTCATAAACATAAATACCTGTTAGTTTAGCGAATAAGAAATGTCCTCCTTCATGAATAAAAATAATTGAACCAAGTAAGATTATGAATAATATTAATGTAACCATGAATTCCTCCTAAATTAATCCCATTACTAATATAAATGCTAAAATAACAAAAATTAGACTATCAAAGCGATCTAATATACCTCCATGTCCTGGTATTAAATTAGAAAAATCTTTAACACCATAGGTTCTTTTAATAGATGAAAATACTAAGTCACCAAGTTGTCCTACAACTGATAAAAATAGAGTTGTAAATATTAATATGGCTAAAGATATACCAGAATCTATTACAGTATAGTAAAATGTTGTTGCAACAAAAGTTCCCATTAATACTCCACCTACAAATCCTTCTATAGTCTTATTTGGACTAATGGAAGGAGCAAGTTTATTTTTACCAATATATTTTCCAGTTATAAGAGCAAAAGTATCAGTTATAACAGTTATAAGTAATAAATATATCATATAATATAAACTATAATTTCTAATAACTAATATTAAATTAAAAGCAATATTAATGAATAAAAGTGAACCTACTAAATATAGGGCATCATTAATATCATAATTTATATTCTTGTTGTCTTTTAATAATACTGGTAAAAGAAAAATTAGAACAATAAAACTTATTAGTTGATAACTCATAGTGTAACTAAAAATATTTTGATTATAAGTTAAAACACTAGAAAATATAACTAATAAATATGCAGCAAATTTCATTAGTGGTGGAAACTCTTTCTTCTTTTCTCTTATTGTCATTAATTCATGCATAGCACATACTGCTAATAATGTCATAAAGATAGCAAAAGAAATTCCTCCTAAAAATAATAATGGTACAAATATTATAATCATAATAATAGCACTTAATACACGTTTTTTCATAAATAGCACTACCTCCAATTCTATAATAAGTATAATATAATTTTTTATTTTAGACAATAAGCTTTAAGTTATTTAGTAAAATTCATAATAAGTTTCTTTACAGTATTTTTATCACTTATATCAAGATTATTTTCTCTTAGAAGTTTACTATTAACTTTTGCTCTTAATAATTGTTCTAACTCTTTAGTTCTTATTGATAATGATAAGTTTTTAGTCTCTTCATATTTAGTTTTTGCTGATATAAAAGAAATTAAATGAGGATAATCATATAAGGGAATATTTCCAATCTCTAGACTATTATCTATTATTTTTAAATCAATAGAACTTATTGCATTACCATAATATAAATCATCCATTAGTTTAAATAATTTTATTTGACTTATAGTAATTATTAAATCATAATTAAAGGCAATAGATATGTCACTTAAATAGCCTAATGATTCTAAATATTCTCCAAATAAATAAGTATTATAATAGGCTAAATATTCAGTAAAGATATACCAGTCATCTGTATATTTATGCTTACTTTTTAAATTATGGATCTTATGAGTATATTCATGACAAATACTTAAAGAGGTTACAATACTTTTATGAGTAACTACTTTTATATCATTAAAAATAAAATCAGTCATACCACTAGATATAAGTAAATCTTCTGCTTCTTCTTTAGTTAGATGAAGATAGTTATATTTTTTATCATGCTTTTCTTCATCACTTGCTTTGATATAATTTATTAAATTATTAATATTATATATTTCAATAGTAGTTTTATTAAAGTCATTAAGATAATCTTTAAAGTATTTATTTAAGTAACTTTTATACAACTCTAAAACATCTTTGTTAGAAAAATATCTTAAAGCTCCTTCTTTACATTCTATATTAGTATTACTTAAGTTAAGCAAAATATTTCTATAGTTAGAATAATTCTTTTTAAGGAATTTATATTTATTAATATCATTATAATAATCAATTAATTCATCCCTAAGCTCATTATAATACATATTTACCCCCAATAACAAAAGGATTACCCTAAGAGTAATCCTAGAACTTGTCAATATTAATCTTTACATATTTATTATCTTTTAAAGAACTACTAGCTTGAACTAGGGTTCTGATGGCATTAGCAGTCTTACCATTTTTACCAATAACTCTACCAATATCGGAATCTGATACTAATACTTCTATAATAATTTCTTTTTCATTTTCACTAGGAAACTCTTTTACAGAGACAGCATCTTCATCTTTAACGATATTTTTAATTATTTTTTCTGTTAACTCTACTAAAGTCATTATTTTGTTTCCTTTTTATCTTTAGACTCAGCAAATTTCTTCATAATACCTGCATCTTTAAATAAACTTCTAACAGTGTCTGATGGGATTGCTCCATTATTTAACCATTTAAGAGCAACTTCTTCATTGATTTTAACATCTTTTTCACTATTAATAGGATTATATGTTCCTACTAATTCAAGGTATTCTCCATCTCTTCTACTTCTAGAGTCTGTTGCAACTATACGATAGAATGGTCTTTTCTTAGCTCCCATTCTCATTAATCTTAATTTTACTGCCATAATAATAGCTCCTTTCTTTTTTACTGTTATTAATTATACACAATAATAAAGTGACTGTCAACCTTTTTTTATTGACAGTCACTAGGAACTATTAATTATAATGAGTCTACCACGTCTATTCGGTGGGATTATCTAGATAGTCTTCATTTACTTCTTCATCTATTTTTTCATCAATTGTGGCATCACTATCCAAAATTTCTTCCCAATCATCTACTTCATCTAAAGTATTTATTCTTACTTTAGTATCACCAACTAATTCAATACCTAGTGTTTTATCAATAGTACAATTTATAGTACTGCCATTTATTTCTGCTTTACTACAACTTGGATTACTTAAACTTCTTATTATTACTTCTTCATTTTCAGTATCAACATCTACTCCTCTAACATTTATTGTTTCCGTATAGTTTTTGGTATTTTTTAAAACTTCTGTTTTAGTATCATTATCATAAGAATACCAAATATTAATATCATAACTACCATTAATTGTTACAGTTCCATTAGAAAAAGTACCACTAAAATTATGATTTATTACCCAACATCCAAGAATTGTATTAGGACTATTAGTTGCTTGTAATGATATGTTATCAGTAAATTGTTTTTTACCTTTACCAATAACAGCTTTTGTTACTATTTCTTTAAAAGTTGCCATACGTT
>CAMMBX010000052.1 GCA_946494345.1 uncultured Mycoplasmatota bacterium
CAGAAATCTCTTGAAGAAGGGCAAAAGTCTCTTGAAAAAGGTCAGAAATCTCTTGAAGAAGGGCAAAAGTCTCTTGAGAAAGATAAGAAGTCTTTTGAAAAAGAGAAAGAAAGTCTTGCCAAGAGAATGTTAGATATGGATTTATCTATCAATGATATTATTAAAACAACTGGTTTATCTAAAAAACAAATACAAGAGTTAAAAAACTCTTAAAAATATGATAATATAGTAACTGATGTTACTATATTATTTTTAAGTAGGTGATAAAAGTGAAACAAGAAAATATTCGTAATTTTTCCATAATTGCTCATATAGATCACGGTAAAAGTACTTTAGCAGATAGAATTTTAGAAGAGACTAAAGCCGTTACTGAAAGAGAAATGAAAGACCAATTATTAGATTCTATGGATATTGAAAGAGAACGTGGTATTACTATTAAATTAAACGCTGTATCCATTAATTATCTATATAATAATGAAACATATCTATTAAATTTAATAGATACTCCAGGTCATGTTGACTTCTCATATGAGGTTAATCGTTCTCTCGCTTCTTGTGAAGGGGCTATTTTAGTAGTGGATGCTACCCAAGGAATAGAAGCGCAAACTCTTGCCAATCTCTATCTTGCTCTTGATAATAACCTAACTATTATTCCTGTTATTAATAAAATAGACCTACCTAGTGCCGATATTCCTAAAGTAACTGAAGAGCTTACTAATTTAGGCTTTGATGAAGAAGATATTATCTTGACTAGTGCCAAAACAGGTGAGGGGATAAAAGAATTACTAGATGCTATCATTACAAAAATACCTGCTCCTAAAGGAGATGCTTCTAAACCTTTACAGGGATTAATCTTTGATAGTATCTATGACTCTTATCGTGGAGTTTTAACCGCTGTTCGTATATTTAATGGTAGTGTTAAAAAAGGTGATACTATCTATATGCTAGAAAGTAAAGCATCATATGAAGTGTTATCTATTTTAAAAAATACTCCTAAAGAAGTAGAAGTTAACTCTCTAAGCGCAGGAGAAGTGGGTTATATCTATGCCTCTATTAAAAGTATTAGTGATGTTCATGTAGGGGATACAATTACCTTAAACTCTACTAAAGACAAAGTAGAATCATTACCAGGCTATAAGAAATTAAAAAGTGTTGTTTACTGTGGGCTTTACCCAATTGAGACTAATCAGTTTGAAGAGTTAAGAGATTCACTTGCTAAACTAAAATTAAATGATGCTGCTTTGGTTTACGAACCTGAAACATCAGTGGCCTTAGGCTTTGGTTTTAGAACAGGCTTTTTAGGACTATTACATATGGAAGTAACAATAGAGCGAATTAAGCGTGAATTTAATATTGATGTTATTGCTACAACTCCATCTGTTATTTATAAAGTAACTCTTACTGATGGTTCCATTATCGAAGTAGATGCTCCTAATAAAATGCCTTCTAAAGTTAAGATAAAAGAAATAAAAGAGCCTTTTGTTAAGACATCTATTTATACTCCAAAAGACTATATCGGACCATTAATGGAATTATGTCAAGATAAAAGAGGCACATTTATTAATATGAATTATTTAGATGATACTAGAGTTTGCCTTATCTATAAACTACCTCTATCAGAAATAGTCTATGACTTCTTTGATAAATTAAAATCAATTACTAAAGGCTATGCCTCATTTGACTATGAAGTAACAGGGTATGAAGCTAGTGACTTAGTAAAATTAGATATTATGTTAAATGGCGAAGTAGTAGATGCTCTTAGTATGATAGTTCATAAAGACTTTGCCTATAATCGTGGTAAATTAATAGTTCACAGATTAAAAGATGTAATACCAAGACAACTATTCGAAGTTCCAGTACAAGCTTCTATTGGTAATAAAGTAATCGCTAGGACTGATATTAAAGCCTTAAGAAAAGATGTCCTTGCCAAATGTTATGGTGGTGATATTACTCGTAAGAAAAAACTACTTGAAAAACAAAAAGAAGGTAAAAAGAAGATGAAACAAATAGGTAGTGTAGAAGTACCACCTGATGCTTTTCTAGCAATATTAAGTACTAAAGAAAATTAGAGTTGTTATTAACTCTATTTTTTGTTAAAATCTTCTAGGAGAGTGATTTAATGACTGAGTTAATGCAAATATTAGGAATATTTTTAGAAGGATTAATCTCCTTTTTCTCACCTTGTGTTATTCCTTTAATACCTTTATATATGGGCTACCTTGCTACTAATGCAAAAGAGATAGATAAAGATGGCAATGTTACTTATAAAAAGAAAGTAGTTCTAATCTATACCTTATTCTTTATCTTAGGAATATCTATGTCTTTCTTTATTTTAGGACTATCTTTTACAGGACTTGGTCTATTCTTTAAAGACAATAGAAAAATATTCTTAGAAGTAGGGGGTATCTTAATCGTAATCTTAGGACTATTCCAGTTAGGTATATTAAAAGTAGATTTTCTAAATAAAGAAAAGAAATTAAAGATTAATTTTAATCCCAATAAAATGACTAAGAAAACTGCCTTTTTAATGGGCTTTCTATTTTCTTTCGCTTGGACTCCTTGTGTAGGACCAGCCTTATCATCAACCCTAATCATGGCATCTACTGCAAGTACCGCTTTAATAGGAAACATTTTCGTTTTAGTTTATGCCTTAGGTTTTTTACTACCTTTTATAATATTAGGGCTATTTACTACTAAAATCTTAAATATAATTAAAAGAAACCAAAATATCTTAAACTATGTTGTTAAATTAGGAGCCTTAATTATTATTTTCATGGGAATCTTTGTATATTATACTGGTTTTACTATGGAAAGCGTTAAAGATAAAGAGACAGTAACTAGTACTGGTAAAGTAGAACTAGCAACTCCTATTAACTTTACTTTAAAAGATCAAAATGGTAATACTCATACTTTAGATGACTATATAGGTAAAACCATCATTTTACATTTCTATGCTATAGACTGTTTTGCTTGCTTAGATGAACTACCTAACATTGAAAAAATATATAACGATTATAATCAAAATAAAGGTGATGTTATCATACTAGGTATTGCTAATACATCACGTAATCCTAAAAATGATATAATAGATTTCTTAAAAGAAAACAACTACACCTTTACCTCATTAATGGCTACTAATAAACTATTTAATAAATACTATATAACAACTTATCCAAATACTTATATAATTAATTCTAATGGAAATATCTCTTTTACTAGTTTTGGAAGCCTTACATATGACAAATTAAAAGAAGAAATAGATAAAGTAAGATAAAAAACTTTAAAAAAAATTTATTTTCCTATATACTTATTATAGAGGGATAAGTAATGAATAGTAGAATTGAATTAAATAAAGATAAACAAAAAGATATAGATAGGGAAAAACAAACAGAAAAGATTAAAAAGATAGTAAAAAGAATAGTCTTAGCTATTATTATAATATTTTTACTAGTCTTCTTTGCTTGCCTTTATATTACTAAAATAGGAACTGCTTCTTTAATTGTAAATGAAGAAGCCATAGTTAGTTCTAAAATACCAGAATCATTTAGTGGTATTAAAGTTATTCAGTTTGGAGATTTACATTACAATAATAACAAATTACTACAAGATACTGTTAATGCCATTACTAAAAGAAATCCTGATTTAATTTTATTTACAGGAGATTTATTAAATAAGGAAGATTTAACTCCTAATAATAGAAAAAAACTTGTTAAGGAGTTAAAAAAATTAGATGCAACTTTAGGTAAATATGCTGTTTTAGGTGAAACTGATAATGATGAAGCATTATCTATATTAATAGACTGTGGTTTTACTATTTTAGATGATAGTAATGAACTTATCTATAATGAAAGTAATGAACCTATTATGTTAGTAGGGCTAAATACCAATAATGATATAATTGATTATAATAAAGCTTTTACTAATTATAATGCTAATACATATACAATAACTATTTTTCATAAACCAGATTATATAGATGAATTTATAGATAGTTATCCAACAGATTTAGCCTTAGCAGGACATTCTCATTTAGGTGAAATAAGAATACCATATCTAATTAATTTTGCTAATAAAGATTATGCTTCTAAATATATAAATTCATATTATGAGATTAATAATACAAAATTTTATATTACATCAGGACTTGGTACTGATACCTATGATGTAAGGATTAATTCAAGACCATCTATTAATTTCTTTAGACTCAGGAAAACAACTTAGTAAAGAAGTTTTCTTTTTTCTTTGCTTCTTTTATATAAAGAGGTATATTCTTTAATGTTTCATTATAAAGACTTATTTTAATATTTCCAACTTTACCACTACTTATAGAATCATCTATACTAGCAAGTACTTTAACATTATCTTTTTCTTTTTCTGTTAAAGGATAAGTAAAAGATTTATTTACATAGTATTTATTATCATCTATAACGAGGTCAAAATCATTTTTGTCAACAATATTATAGTTACTATAATTATCAAAAGCAAAATCAGCTAATCTTTCATGATTATTATACTCATCATTATCATCTAAAGTAACAATAGTTATGTTCAAATCATTCTTTTTATGAGTAGTAACAAGAGTCTTACCAGCACTAGGAGTATAACCATTTTTACCACCTGTACAGTATTTATAATCTCCTAATAGTTTCATTCTATTATACCAAAGATAACTCTTATTATCAGTTTTAACTCTATATTCTTCGGTTCCTATAATTTTTCTATAAGTCTTATTTTTATAAGCATATCTTGATAATTTTGCCATATCTCTTGCCGTAGAGTAGTTCTTAGTCTCTTCATCAAGGCCATGAGGATTACTAAAAGTAGTATTAGTCATACCAATCTCTTTAGCTTTTTTATTCATCATTTTAACAAAGTCTTCTTCACTTCCTGCTACTGCTTTTGCAATTACAACTGATGCATCATTTCCACTTCTAAGCATAAGGCCATAGAGTAAATCAATTAACTTCATCTTTTCATTTAACTCTAAATAAATACTAGTCCCATACATCTTAAGTATTTCTTCACCTGCTTTAATCTCTTTATCTAAATCTCCTTCTTCTATAGCGATAATACAAGTCATTATCTTAGTAATTGATGCGATTAATCTTACATCATCAGCATTATTTTCATATAAAACACGACCACTGTTTAAGTCAACTATAATACTACTTCTAGCAGTATCAAAAGTATCTTCTTTACAAAAAACATTTAAGGGTACTAAAAATAATAACAACATAACTAATACTTTCTTCATCGTACTTCACCTAATAAAACTTATTCTAAAAAAATAAAAGTATAACTCACTTTTAGACTAATATGTAAAATAATATAACTATTAAAAATATTTCTTGCCTTTTTCTCTTATATAATTCATACTATAAGTAGATGGAGGTGAAATGGTGAGAGGAGTAAAATTATTTGGTATTTTAGCAGTGTCAGTACTACTAATAACAGGATGTGGTAATAGTGAAAAGACTCTAACTTGTACAAATAGTGAAGAAGATAGTGGTCTTAAAATGAGTCAAGAAATAACTATGACTTTCAAAGATGATAAGATTAATTACCTTAAAATGAGTATTGATAATGAAGCGACAGATGATACTATCATTGATAATTGGGATATGTTTGCATCTATGATGGAATCACAATTCGAAGAATCTGATGAAGATGGAGTTAAATTATCTACTGATAATGATAGTACTAATCATATTTATAATGTTTCATTAGAAATTGATTTAGAGAAAGCAAGTGAAGATACTTTGAAAGAATATAATCTTGATGGAATTACTGATGCCAATGCCACATATGAAGACACTAAAAAAGAAGCTGAAGATTCAGGATATACTTGTAAATAAGAAAGAAAAGGTCTTTTACTTTTCTTTTTTTTGTGCTATAGTTATTTTATAAGAATAGGAGGAGTTTAAATGACAAAAGGGAGTGCTAGAAAAGAAGTAATAAAACATGAGGAAGTATCAAGTTGGGTTTATATCTTATTACTTACAGCCGTTGCAATATTAGGTTGGGTATTAGGTAAATTTAATTTTAATATAGGTAAAGCAACATTAACATTAGCAATATTTGCTTATCCATTTAGATATTTCATCGCTAATATTATAACTAAAAAATATGGTTATAAAGAAACAATGAATGGAATAAGTTATTCAGCATGTTTGATGTTATTATTTATGATTGTTTCAAGCCTTTTAGGCCAAAGAGATATTGATTATGTTCCTGTAACAGGAGAAGTCTTTGCCTATCTTGCTAGTCAAATGATTAACCTAACTATTTATTATTATCTATATATGAATACAGATGGTAATAAACTATCAATACTTGCTACTTATATATTTGCAATGCTAGTAGATAACTTGATTAGTATGTTATTTATAAGTAGAATGACTATGGTAGATGCTTTCTGGAGAACATATTTTGTTACTATTTTAATAGAAGCAATTATATCTATTATCTTAATTAACTTTGATGAGAAAAAAATATTGCCAACAACCAAGAGAAGAACAAGAAGAAAATGAATAAAGGTTTCACTTTAATAGAAATGCTAGCAACTATTGCTATATTAGGAATACTAGTATCAATAGTTTTAGTTAGTGCTAATAGATTAATTACTTCTAGTAATTTAGAGTACTATAATACAAGTGAAAAAATGATGATACTAGCTAGTAAAGACTATTTTGCTGATTATAGAAGTTATCTTCCTAAAGAAGTAAATGGTAAAACTAGAGTCCTACTTAGTGCTTTAGTAACAGAAGAATATATTGACATGATAAAAGATGTAAATGAAAATGATTGTAATGATAAAGAGAGTTATGTAGAAGTAGAAAAAATTAGTAATAGTGAATTTTTATATAAAGCTCATCTAGTATGTGATAAAGCAGGCTATATAACTAGTGATGGTGATGTAAAAAGTGAAAAATAAAAAAAGAAGAAATAAGTATGTTGCAATAACAATTGCCATGATATTAATAAGTATAATAGCATTAATAGGTGCAAGTTATGCCTTATTAACCTTAACAGTAGAAGGAAATAAAAAGATAACTTTAACAGCAGGAATATTAAAAGTTGATTTTAGTGAAGGAGATACTATTAATCTAGATAATACTGCCCCTATCTCAGATAATCAAGGATTAAAGACAACGCCATATACTTTTACAATAACAAATACAGGAAATATAAATGCCTATTATCATGTATCATTAGAAGAAGATAGTAATAATACCTTAGATAATAGTTATTTAAAGATGAGAATAACAGGATCTAATGGTTATGATAGTGGAGTAGTAAGAGTAAGTAACTATGGTAAAGGAACATTTGAAATAATAGGAGAAAATACTTTAGAACCAAGTGATGATGTAACATACAGGTTATGGATGTGGTTAGATGAGAATGCTGGAAATGAGACTCAAGGAAAAACTTATCAAAGTAAGATTGTAGTAACAAGTTATGATAGAGAAGAAAATAGTCAAAGTTCTCAGTATTAGATGAATAAATGATTTTATTAAAGTATGATTAATGTTTCTTTATAAATTATGGTTCGTGATGAACCCTAATTTATAAGTTTATTATGAAACTTTTAATCTAGTGTGTAAAAAACATACTAGATTTTTATTTGTATCAAAGAAGTCTTGATTAATTATAACAATCATGATACATTATAGTTAATGGGAGACTTGTTAACAAAATAAAAAGGGAGGAGGTATTAAAAAGTATGAATTTTAGAAATTAATAATATTTTTAGATAGTAATTTGTTATATT
>CAMMBX010000053.1 GCA_946494345.1 uncultured Mycoplasmatota bacterium
TTAAAACATTTAAAAAACAATTTAAACAAACAATTTATGACTTTCTTGATTTAGAAGGATTTATTCCAGGTATTAATATAGATAGAATTATTAGAGAGATTGATAAAGTAGAAACAATAGAAATTGATGTTAAAGACTTTAGTGATTATGAGAAGGGCTCTAGTAGAATTCATGAGATATTTGAAAAAAGTTATGAAAAAGCAATGCAAAAAACTGATAGAGCGACTGAGCAGGCAATGGAAGCATTTATTCATAACTTAAATACAATGCATTCAAGAGCGGGAGCTCAAGTTCCATTTTCATCAGTTAACTTTGGAACAGATATATCTCCTGAGGGAAGAATGGTTATTAAAAACTATTTACTTTCTGCAGATAGAGGACTTGGAAAAGGAGAAACACCAATATTTCCAGTATCTATCTTTAAAGTAAAAGAAGGGGTTAACTATAATCCAGGAGATCCTAACTATGATTTATTTAAACTTGCTTGTAAGGTATCTGCTAAAAGACTTTTCCCTAACTTTGCTTTTATAGATGCTCCATTTAACTTACAATATTATAAAGAAGGAGATTTTAATACTGAGATAGCTTATATGGGATGTAGAACAAGAGTAATAGGGGATGTTACTAGTCCTGATAATGAAATTGTTACAGGACGTGGTAATTTATCTTTTACTACTATTAACTTACCAAGACTTGGTATTAAACATGGTATAGCATTAAAAGAAAGAGATAAGGCAGATATGGATGGGTTCTATAAAGAACTTAGTGATATTATGGATATGGTTAAAGACCAGTTACTTGAAAGATTTGAGTTTCAATGTAGTAAACATAATTACAACTTTCCATTCTTACTTGGACAAGGTATTTGGAATAATGGTGAGAAGTTAAAACCTACAGATAGACTTAGAAAAGTATGGAAACATGGAACATTATCTACAGGATTTATTGGACTTGCAGAATGTTTAAAGGCTTTAACTGGAAAACACCATGGAGAAAGTGAAGAAAGTCAAAAGTTAGGACTTGAGATTATTACATTTATGAGAAAACGGTGTGATGAGTATTCTAAAAAATATAACTTGAATTTTACTTGTCTTGCAACTCCTGCAGAAGGGTTATCTGGTAGATTTACAGGAATTGATAGAGCGATATATGGAAAGATTAAGGGTGTTACTGATAGAGAGTATTATACTAATTCATTCCATGTGCCAGTTTATTACAATATAAGTATTACTGATAAGATAGAGAAAGAGGCTCCATATCATGCTCTTACTAATGGAGGACATATTTCTTATATTGAACTTGATGGTGATGCTGCTTCTAATGTTGAGGCATTTGAGAAGATAATTCGTGTTATGAAAGAAGCAGGTATTGGATATGGTGCGATTAACCATCCAGTTGATAGAGATCCTGTTTGTGGATATGTTGGAGTTATTAATGATGTTTGTCCTAGATGTGGACGTCATGAAGGAGAAGGGGTTCCAATTGAGAGAATAACATCTATTGATACAAATTGTTGTGAATAAATATATAAAATAAGAAGGAGGAATTAAATATGAAAAAAATAGTTGGAGAAGGACAAAAATTTGAAAGGATTAGACGTATTACCGGTTACTTAGTAGGTGGTCTTGATAGATTTAATAATGGTAAACGTGCTGAAGAGGCTGACCGTGTTAAACATAGTGGAATAAATGATATTTTAAAGACTGCAAAAGAAGGTAATTAAGATGAAAATTAGATTAGCAGCTTATTTACAACCTGATTCTATTGTAGATGGAGAAGGGGTAAGAACTGTTATTTGGACACAAGGATGTCCTCATGCGTGCCCTGGATGTCAAAATCCGGGGACTCATGACTTTAATGGTGGGGCTTTATTTGATGTTAGTGAGGTAATAGATGAGTTAAAGACTATTAAAAATCAAGATGGTATTACTTTATCAGGAGGAGATCCTCTTTGCCAGAGTGAAGCCTGTTATGAAATTAGTAAAGCAGCTCATTCTATGGGACTTAATGTATGGTGTTATACAGGTTATACTTATGAAGCGATGCTTAAAAATCCTAAGATGAAGAAGTTACTTAGTGAAGTAGATGTTTTAGTAGATGGTAAGTTCATTTTAGAAGAGAGAAGCTTAAATATCTATTATCGAGGTTCAAGAAATCAAAGAGTAATTGATGTTTCTAAAAGCTTAGAACAAGGTAAGGTAGTACTTATTGATAAATATATGAAAGATAAAAGTTATGAAGAGCCTTATAAAAAGCCAGATTATATGTTTATATAATTTGGTTTTTTCTTGCATACTGTTTCTTTTTTTTAATTTTTATGTTAATATATTTATATAAGATAGATAGGAGTTGGAGATTATGAAAGATGCAAAATTTAATATTGAAGTAGATGGAGAGATGAAGGAAGCAGAACTTTTAAAGACTGTTACTGTTGATGGTAATGATTATGCTATTTATGCTATTGATAAAGGTGATGAAACTAGTGATATTTTAGCTTCTCGTATTGTTAAAAATAGTGAAGGCAATGATACCTTAGTTGATCTTGAAACTGAGGATGAGAAGGCTAAATTAAAAGATATTGTTGAGGCAATGTTTTCTTAAAAGGGGGTATTAACCATGCCAGAAGAAATCTTAAAAATTAAAGAGGAGGAATTAGTCTTAAGTCTTCAAAAATATAAGGAAGCAAAGGCATCTTATAGAAGAGTTAAATTAATTGTTATTTCTAATAGACTTTTAGCACCATATAGACAGTTTCAAGCTAATATGGCTATTGTTAAGTATGATTTATTAATAAAGAAAGCGGAAATGGAAAGAGAAAGACAAGTAAAAAGATCTATTGCTTTACAAGAGTTAGAAGAAAAAGAAATTAGAAAACAGAGAAAAGAGGATTTTAAAGAAGCAGTCAGAGAACAAAGAAAAGAAGATATTAATAACTTTATAGATGATAAAGTAACAAAGATTGAGAATGCAGCTTTAAGTTTACAAATTAAAGGTACAGTTGCTGTAAATCGAGCTGCTTCATATGTTACTAGTGTTAAAAATAGTGCTATTCTTATTATGAAGAAGAAAACTACTTTAAATTATGATATTGAAAAAGCTATATTGGACTATAAAATAAAAAAAGAAGAAGCTTTACAGAAAAAGCAAGAAAAAGAAGATGGAACGATTAACTTTGATAATTCAGAGACTGTTTCTTTAAATGATGAACCTAAAATTTCTAAAGTAAGTTCTGATAATAATTATATGGGTAAAGCTACTAATAGAGTAGTTAATTATTTTAAAAGTACCAAAGATAAAATTGTTTATAAAGCATCAAGTAAGAAAAATAAACTTGTTACAGTCTTTAACTCTAAAATAAATAGTTTAAAAGAAAGAGCTATTAATACGATGGGAAATGTTTTAGTAGCTGCTGATGATAAGATTAATGATATAAAAACTAATATTGATGTTAAAAAGAGTGAAGTAGCTCAAGCTATGGAAGATAGAAGAGTAAGAGAAAAGAGAAAAGAAGATATGATTTCAGCTTTAAATGAGCAAAGTCAAAAAGAAATTGCTATTAAAAGAGCTCAATTAGAAAGTATGAGAGAAGCAAGGAAAGCGATTGATAGTACTGGTAATATTTTTGATAGTGATGTTGCTACTCTTGGAGTTCAAAGATCTAAGTAAGAAAGTAAGTTTCTTGCTTTTTTCTTTCTTTTAACATATAATAAGCTCTAATTGAAAGGAGAAATATTATGATTGCTAGAATAACTAATCTTTCAAAGTTAGATAATAAAACTGTTGAGTGGGATGAGAGAATACCTATGATATTAGATTCTGTTAATAATTTTACAGAGAAAAGATTTAGGAAAATTTTAGAGCAGCTTTACTTATTGGTAGAAAAGTATCCTGATAGTTTAAAAGATGATGTTATTTTAAAAAAATATCAAGAACTAAAAAAATATGCTAAAGATAATAAGGTTGCTATTAATAATCTTTATTCTTATTATAATAAAGAAGAATTAGGGAATGTTTTGAGAGGAAATCCTAAAACTAGTATTTATGGTATTAGAGTTGTTCCTAAAGATTGTTATCCTTATTATAGTTGTATTACTATAACTGGTTATAATAGTACAGCAGGTGGTGTACTACTTAGTAAAGATGAGTTAAAGTTAAAACTAACTAAAGAGAGAATAGGTTGTATTAGTATGATGAATATGGATTCAGGTATTACTTTTATTTATGATGGAGAAAAGAAATTGGTAAAACATTTGTAAAAATAGTTGCATAAACTATATAAATTGTGATATATTTTGTTTAGTTTTATTTTAAAACAAGTGCGAAAGACGGAAATAAGGAAATTTTATAGAGAGTTAATGGGTGGTGTAAATTAACAAAGGAACTTATTTCGGATCACTTTCAAGTTGTGCTTTAAGGATAAGTTAAAGCCGGGTAAAACCGTTATATAAATTAAGATAGATAAGATCTATGAACTAAGGTGGTACAGTGTTAATTCCTTTAACGCCCTTAGGACATAGATTTTTTTATTTAGGAGGGAGATAATTATGGCATTTAAGGAACTTGAAAAAGGTAAGACTCATGAAATTGAAATGGATATCTTAAAGACTTGGGAGAAGATGGATATTCTAAAGCAATGTATTGATAACAGAGAAGGTAAGGAAAACTTTGTTTTCTATGATGGGCCTGCAACTGCTAATGGAAAACCAGGACTACATCATATGATGGCTAAGTTTTTAAAAGATACTTTTTGTAAATATAAGACTATGCAAGGATATAGAGTTCTTCGTAAAGTAGGTTGGGATACTCATGGACTTCCTGTGGAGTTACAAGTAGAAAAAGAACTTGGTTTTAGTAATAAGAAAGATATTGAAGAGTATGGTATAAAAGAATTTAATCAGAAATGTCGTGAAAGTGTTTGGGAAAATGAGAAAGCTTTTTCTGATTTGACTAAAGAGATGGGACAATTTATTGATTTAGAGCATCCTTATGTTACTTATGATAATAACTATATAGAAACAGAATGGTGGATTTTAAAGAAATTCTTTGATGAAGGATTATTTTATGAAGGACATAAGATACTACCATATTGTACTAGATGTGGTACTGGTCTTGCTTCTCATGAAGTAGCCCAAGGTTATAAAGAAGTAACTGCTAATACAGTAATAGTGCCTATGAAGAAAAAGGGAGAAGATGTATACTTCCTTGTTTGGACTACTACTCCTTGGACTTTAATTAGTAATGTAGCACTTTGTGTTAATCCAAGAGAAGAGTATGTATTAGTAGAGAGCCAAGGTAATAAATTTATTGTAGGTAAAAAACTAGCTTCTAAAGTATTAGGAGATGACTATACAGTCTTAGAAGAATATAGTGGTAAGAATCTAGAATATATGGAATATGAACAGTTAATACCTAGTTTAAAAGTAGATAAGAAAGCTTTTTATGTAACAGTAGATGATTATGTTACTATGGAAGATGGTACGGGTATTGTTCATATTGCCCCTGCTTTTGGTCAAGATGACTATAATGTTGGTAAAAAATATAATTTACCTGTCTTAAATCCTGTTGGAGAAGATGGTAAATATACTGAAGGTTTATGGAAGGGTATCTTGGTATTTGATGCTGATATAGAAGTTATTAAATACTTAAAAGAAAATGGCAAACTATTTAAGAAAATTAAGATGACTCATAATTATCCTCATTGTTGGAGATGTGATACACCTTTGTTATATTATGCTAAACCATCATATTATTTAGAGGTTACTAAAATAAAAGACCAAGTTGTTAAAAATAATAATGGTGTTAATTGGTATCCTGCTTTTGTGGGAGAGAAAAGATTTGGTAATTGGTTATTAAATATGAATGACTGGGCTATATCAAGAAATAGATATTGGGGTACTCCACTACCTCTTTGGAAATGTAGTTGTGGCCATCAAGAGATGATAGGTTCTCGTAAAGAACTTGTGGAAAAAGCGATAGAAGATATAGATGAGACTATAGAATTACATAGACCATATGTTGATGATATTCATATTAAATGTCCAGAGTGTGGTAAGGAAATGAGTCGTGTTAGTGAAGTAATTGACTGTTGGTTTGATTCAGGTTCTATGCCTTTTGCACAATACCACTATCCATTTGAAAATAAAGAGTTATTTGAAGACCAATTCCCAGCTGATTTCATTTGTGAAGGAATTGATCAGACTAGAGGATGGTTCTATACGTTAATGTTAATCTCTACATTTGTTACAGGTAAAAGTCCTTATAAAAATGTCTTAGTTAATGACTTATTACTTGATAAATATGGTAAAAAGATGAGTAAGAGTAAAGGTAATATCGTTAAACCATTTGATTTGATGAATGAGTTTGGAAGTGACGTTATTAGATTCTATTTACCTTATGTATCTCCTGTATGGACTCCTATTAAGTTTGATAATGATGGCTTAAAAGAAGTTAATTCTAAATACTTATCAACATTAAAAAATGCTTATTCCTTCTTTGAGATGTATGCTAATGCGGATAAGATAGATCCAAGGGAATATAATGTTCCTGTTAATGATAGAGATATTACTGATAAATGGTTACTATCTCGTTTAAATAATACTTTATCACTTGTTACTAAAGCATATGATGAGTATGACTTAAATAAAGTAGTTCATTATATCGTAGATTTCTTAAATGATGATTTTTCTAACTGGTATATTAGAAGTAATAGAAAAAGATTCTGGGATAGTGAACTTACTGAATCTAAAAAGGCAGTATATCAGACTACTTATGAAGTTTTACTTACTTTATGTGAGATGGCGGCACCTGTTACACCATTTGTTACAGAAGAAATTTATCGTAATTTGACTGATGGTAAGAGTGTTCATTTAGCAGATTTTCCTAAAGTAGATGAATCATTAATATCAAGTGAACTTGAAAACAGAATGAGTGTTGTTCGTGATATTTGTAGTTTAGGTCGTAATGCTAGAGAAGATGTATCTATTAAAGTTAGACAACCACTTCATTTCATTATTGTTCCTAAAGTCTTTGAAAGTGTTGTAGGAGAGTTAGAATCTATAATCTTAGAAGAGTTAAATGTAAAAGAAGTAGTTTATGAAGATGATATGAGTCTTTATATGGATTATATTGTTAAACCTAACTTTAGAGTAGTTGGTAAGATGTTTGGTAGTGATATTAAAGACTTCCAAGAACTAGTTAGTAAATTTGACATTAATGATGTTAATCAGATTAAATCAGGTTATTATACTACTGAATTCTTAGGTAAAGAATTAAAGATTACTGAAGATATGATTACAACAACTCTTAAGAATAAAGAAGGATATTGTGCTTCTAGTAATGGTAATATTAGTGTAGTGTTGGATACTACTTTAACAGATGATTTAATCTTAGAAGGACTTGCTCGTGAAGTAGTTAGAAAAGTACAAAGTCTAAGAAAAGAAGCTGATTTTGTTATTACTGATAGAATTAATCTTTACTATAATGGAGAAGATATTATTGATGTAATGCTAGATAAATATATGAATTATGTTAAAGAAGAGACATTATCTATTGAAGTTATTAAAGATGAGAGTCTTGATAAAAATATTCCAGTTAATGACTTAATGATGGGACTTAAAGTTGAAAGAAGAAAGAAATAAAGATGAGTATTCAATTGCTTATCTTTTTCTATTGACTAGCATTATCTAATGTGATACATTGTAATTAATGGGAGACTTGTTAACAAAATAAAAAGGGAGGAGGTAGTAAAAAAGTTAAA
>CAMMBX010000054.1 GCA_946494345.1 uncultured Mycoplasmatota bacterium
AATTTATAAAAACCCCCTCTAAAATGTGTCCACTTTCTTGACATAAGTCCCCATAAATACAATATTTGAGGCAAATACCCAAAAGCGTAACTAGGTATTCCTCTTTTTTAGTTATATGTAAATTTTCTTTACATATTCATCATATCATAAATATATCTTATTTTCAAGTTCTTATAAGCTTAAAAATCTATGCTATCAAGATATTCTCTTGCCACATCTCTTGGATTTTCTCCCAGTTCATCTACTCTATAGTTTAACTCACTCATAATATCATTATTTAACTTACTACCAAGATTACTTAGTACTTCTTCTATTTCTGGATACTCTTTTAAAGTATCACTTCTAACAAGTGGTATTGCATAATATGGCGGAAAAGCATTTTTATCATCTTCTAAAACAACAAGGTTAAACTTCTTTAAAAGTCCATCTGTGGCAAAAGCATCTACAACATCGCTTTCATTATTTATTAAAGCTGTATATCTTGGACTACCATCTATGCCAATAATATCTTTAAAGTTATAACCATAAACACTACTTACTCTATCAAGCCCATCTTCTCTATTGATAAATTCAAGACTTGGACTGATAATAAGATTACTTGAAACACGTGATAAATCACTCATTGTCTTTAGGTTATAGATATTAGCAGTTTCTTGTTTAACAGCAAGAGTATAGGTATTATTAAAGCCCATTTGGTCTAATACTTCAATATTATATTTACTATCTAAGTCACTCTTAACGGTATTATAAACTTTTTCTATATCAGTAATTGGCTCATATTTTAGAGTATCGCCATAGACAGTACCAGTGTAGTCTATATATAAATCTATATCTCCTCTTTTTAAGGCTTCAAAACATACTTGGGTACCACCTAAATTACAGTTTTCAACAGTATCATAATCAGTTTTATCTTTAATCGCATCACTAACCATATAACAAAGAATATTTTGTTCTGTAAAATCTTTACTACCAACAACAATAGCATTGTCATTTCTATTTGATGATATGAATGTATAAGCGAATATTATAAGTATAATGATAGCAGTTACTAGCAAGATAATCTTTTGATGTAATCTTTTCTTCTTTAGTAACTTTTTGTCTAAATCATTATTTTTTTGAAGGCTTATAGGGGTTACTAGTTTTTCAACTATACCGATAATATAGTCAACTGCCAATGCTAAAAGGCATGCTGGTATCGCTCCTGCTAGTATTTGATAGTTATTAACAGTTCTAATACCTGAAAAGACAAGATAACCTAAGCCTCCTCCACCGATAAAGGCTGCCATTGTCATTAGACCTACCGCTGTAACGGCACTTATTCTAATTCCTGCCATAATTACTGGTAAGGCTAGAGGAATTTGAATTTTATAAAGTATTTGCCATTTAGTTAGACCAATACCAGTTGCAGACTCTATCATATTACTATCAATATTACTAATACCTGTATAAGTGTTCTTAATAATTGGTAGTAAGGAATATAAAACTACCATGACAATAGCAGGTGTCGTACCAATACCAAGAAAAGGAATAGCAAAACCTAAAAGAGCCATACTAGGTATCGCTTGAATAACACTTGCAACACCTAAAACTGGTTTATTAATCTTTTTAACATAACTTATTAAAATACCAATAGGTACTCCTATTACAATAGCAAGTAAGACTGATAGAAAAGTTAATTCAATATGTTCTATTAATAAAGAGATAATCTCATTAATGTTACTTGCAATATATTCTAAAAACTCCATTACTCATCACTCCCTTCTAAGAATTGACTACTTAAGGAAGTAAGAAGACTACCTCTTGTAATTAAGCCTTGTAAAATACCTTTAGAATTAACTACAGGAATAGTTGTAGTCTTAGCATTTGTTACTACATTTAATACATCTAAAAGAGAGGCTGTTTCTTTAACACTAATAGAGTTTCTAGACATATAGTTACTAGCACTTTTCTTTAGATTAGAACTAGGTGATAATTCATCTATAATAATAGAGCCTAAATATTTTTTCTTACTATCTACAACCATAAGTGTATCTACTTTTAAGTTTCTCATTTTTGTAAGACATCTAAACAAAGATAAGTTTTCACGGCAAGTTACAGGATTTTTTAACATAATATCTTTTACTTTAATAAATTCAGGAGAAGTCCATATTCTTTTTGGTCCTACAAAGTTACTAACAAACTTATTCTTAGGATGTTTTAAAATATTTTCTGGAGTATCATACTGAATAATATGTCCTCCATCCATAATACAGATTTTATCAGCTATTTTGATGGCTTCATCCATATCATGAGTAACAAAGACTATCGTCTTTTTAAATTTTTCTTGAATTCTTATAAGCTCATCTTGTAAAGAGTTCCTAGTCATAGGGTCCAATGCTGAAAATGGTTCATCCATAAGTATTATAGAAGGGTCTGTTAAAAAAGCTCTTGCCACACCAACTCGTTGTTGCTGTCCTCCTGATAATTCGGTAGGATATCTATCTAAATAAGATAAATCAAGTCCTACCATATCCATCATTTCTTTAGTTTTTTTATTAATATCATCATCAGGCATTTTCTTTAATTTAGCGATTAACTCTATATTTTCTCTAATTGTAAGATGAGGAAAAAGCCCTGTCTGTTGGATAACATAACCGATATTTCTTCTTAGTTCAATAACATTTTTCGCAAGTATATCTTCTCCATCTATCAAAATATGTCCTTTAGTAGGATTAATTAATCTATTAATCATCTTTAAAGTTGTAGTTTTTCCACAGCCACTCTCTCCTATTAAACAAACGATATTTCCTGTTTCTATTTTAAACGAAATATTAGAAAGAACAGTATTATTTTTATATTTTTTAAAAACATTTTTAAACTCTATCATGATTTACCCCTTTTAATAAAATATTTTACTTTCTATTTCTTTATCTATATTATTAACAAAGTATTTTGCATCTAACTCATCTCCTACAGCAAGACCATAATGAATAGGAATAGCATATTTAGGTTTTATGGTATTAGCAAGGTCTACGGCTTCTTCCCTAGTCATTGTATAAGTCCCACCTACTGGTAAGAAAATAACATCTGCTTTTATCACCTTTAACTCATCTAAGACATCTGTATCTCCTGCAATATAATATGTAACATTATTTAAAGTTACAATATAACCAACATATCCTGCATCTTTAGGATGATATTCTTTATCTACGTTATAAGCAGGTACTGTCATAAATGATATGTTATTTAAGTTATATATATTTTCTGGTTTTACTTCTAAAGTCTTGTAATTACTATCTAACTTTTCTATGACGCTGGATGGTCCAATTATTATAGTTTTTTCATTTACTAAATTATTTATAGAATCTAAATCAAAATGGTCCCAATGTGAATGGGTTATAAAAATATAATCGGCATTATTTGTTTTTTCTTTAATATCATATGGGTCAAAATAAATAGTTAAGCCATCACTAATCTTAATACTACTCTGGCAATTTATAAAAATATTATTTAAATCTTTCAACATTTTTTCACTTCCTCTACCTTCTTAATTATATCAAGTTCTATAAATATTTGGAATAAAAGTTAAAAAAAAGTTCATATTAAAGATGAAAGGAATGATTTAAATGGATGAAAGTTTAGAAATTGTTAATCATATTTATAAAGATAGTGAAATGGCTATTTCTACTTTAACTAAGCTTAGTAATACTTTAGAGAAAAAAGATAACAAGATTAAAGATACTGTTGAAGATATCATTAAAGGATATGAGAGATATTTTAAAGATGCTAAAAAGATATTAAATAAGAATAATTGTAAAAAAGAAAAAAATGGTCTTGTTTCTAAAGTAATGGCTAATATGGGTATTGATAAAGAGGTTAAAGATGATAATAGTGACTCGGCAATGGCTGATATGCTTATTAAAGGTGTATCTATGGGAAGTATTGATTTAGAGAAAAAATTAAAGAAGTATAAAGATAAAGAAATTGATGATAAAGTTTTAGAACTTGCTAATGATTTTAAAGATTTTCAAGATGATATTATTAAAAAATTAAAAGAATATTTATAAAAAGAAAGCCCTATTTTTGACTTTCTTTATTTTTTAAAATGTAATTATAAGAATCTCTACACATATCTTCTATACCATATTCTGCTTTAAAACCAAGTTTTTCATATGCTTTTGTAGGATCAGCATAGCAAGCATCTATATCTCCAGGACGTCTATCTACGATTTTGTATGGAACTTTAACATTATTAACTTTTTCAAAAGTATTAACTAAGTCTAGGACACTATAACCTTTTCCTGTACCTAAGTTATAATATTCTATTCCTTTAAAATTAACTACTTTTTCTAGGGCTTTTAAATGTCCTTTAGCAAGATCAACAACATGAATATAATCTCTTACTCCAGTACCATCATGGGTATTATAGTCATTACCAAAAACACTTAAAGTAGGTAATTCTTTATCTGCTACTCTAACAATATATGGCATTAGATTATTTGGAATACCATTTGGATTTTCTCCTATTAAACCACTTGGGTGTGCTCCTATAGGATTAAAATATCTAAGTACTATTATAGATAAATCTTTGTCAGCTTTACTAACATCTTGAAGAATCCTTTCAATCATTAATTTTGTAGTTCCATATGGATTAGTAGTAGATAATGGGAAATCTTCTTTGATTGGTAATTCTTTTGGTGTACCATATACAGTTGCACTTGATGAAAATACGAAATTATGACAAGAATATTCTTTCATAACTTCTAATAATGTAAGAGTTGAATCTAAATTATTACGATAATACTTTAATGGTTCACTAACTGATTCTCCCACAGCTTTGTATCCAGCAAAGTGAATAACAGCATCTATTTTATTTTCTTTAAATACAACACTAACTTTTTCTTTATTACAAGCATCAATTTCATAAAATTTAGGTCTTTTAGAAGTTATTTCTTCGAGTTTTTCTAAAACATCAATACTAGAATTAGATAAGTTATCAATAATAACAACTTCATAGTTTGCATTTAATAGTTCTACACAGGTATGACTTCCGATAAAACCTAGTCCACCTGTTACTAATATCTTCATCATATCATCTCCTCATATATTTAGGATATCATACATATAGTGTTATAGAAAAGAAAATTTTGAAAAACCTCTTGACGTAGTAAGAAAACGGTGATAATATAATATCAGTTTTCAATTAAAAAAGACCTATGTAGTTTGCGCTCGTAGCTCAGTTGGATAGAGCGTTTGGCTACGAACCAAAAGGTCAGGGGTTCGAATCCCTTCGAGCGCACCATGATATCGGGAAGTGGCTCAACTTGGTAGAGCACTTGGTTTGGGACCAAGGGGTTGCAGGTTCAAATCCTGTCTTCCCGACCAGTTAGATTATTAACTCTCTATATGAGAGTTTTTTTATATAAGAAAAGGATATTTCTATCCTTTTTCTACTTTAAAGTTACTATTCAAAACAGCATACATCTGTGGAAAATAATTCATGATTGTCCAAATAGAAATACCACCTAGATTATACTTAGTAACAAGGTCTAACTTAGCTTTTATACTTCTAGCATCTTCAAACCAAACGATATGTAGAGTACCACTTTCATCTTTGTAATAGAAGTATGGAGCTTTTGCTACAGGGTCAAACTGGATTTCTACCCCTTTTTCAGCTGCTAAGGCAACAGCATTAGTATTAGATATTGATTTAGCAGGTCTACCTTGTTCATAAGGCAAAGTCCAGTCGTAACCATAATTTGGTATACCCATTAAAATCTTTTTACTAGGTATTTCGGTAACAGCATACTGTATTACTCTTTCTACTTGATTAATAGGAGCGACGGCCATAGGTGGTCCATAAGTATAGCCCCATTCATAAGTCATTATAATAACGTGGTCTGCTAGTCTTCCATGAGTTGCATAATCATGGGCTTCATATAATGTCCCTACTTGATTAGCTCTTACTTTAGGAGCAAGAGCGGTTGTAATTATAAATTCTTCTTCACGTAGCCTTGTTACAACTTTTTCTAAAAAGCTATTATATAACTCTCTATCCATAGGATATACATATTCAAAATCAATATCTACTCCAGCATAGCCTTTGTTTCTAAGGATTGTAACTAAATTATTAATTAATCTCTCTTGAACGGCTTCATTTGATAAAATGGCATGAGCTAGGTCACTTTCAAATCTACCAGTAGAACCTATATTGGTCATAACTAACATAGGAAGTGTATTAGTATCTTTCGCAGCTGTTATTACTCTATTATCATTTATCTGTTTTAAATTACCATCACTAGTTACTTGATAACTAAAGATACTTATAAAAGTTAAACTAGGTAGTGTTAAAGCTAGAGTTGTATCACTAATAGTTGGATAGGCATAACCATTTACTAAAATACCAGGCTTTATAGTTGTTGGTATTACTAAGGCTTGTCCTATCATTAAACGATTTACATTAGACAAGCCATTTAAATCAGTTATATCTCTTACTGTTGTGCCAAATTTTCTAGCAATAGCATAAAGGGTATCACCACGCTGTACTGTATATATAGTCAAAGTATCAACTCCTTACACTTTAACTATATGCTATTATTGGTCTTTATTATACTTTAATCTTTGTTGTGTCTCTTTTAGTTTTCAAATGCTTAGTAGATTTAATATGATTTCCTATAATATCAGAAACATCTAATATTGTTATAAAAGCACTTTCATCCATTTCATTCGCTATTTTTTTAAGTTCAAAGACTTCTATTCTGGTTAGTACACAATACATTACCTCTTTTTCTCCTGATAAAAGACCACTACCATTTATTTTAGTTACAGTTCTACCAAGTCTTTTATATATTTCATTAGCCATATCAGTTCCCTTTTCCGTTACAATTAAAGCAGCCTTTGCTTGTTCTAAGCCCTCTGAAACAAGATCTATTACTTTAAAGGTAATAAAATAAGTTAGTACTGAATAAAGGGCTCTATCTATACCAAAAGTTATAGCAGCGATACTATAAATAATGAAGTTAAATATCATTACTATTTGTCCGACAGAAAGTGATGTTTTCTTACTAATAACAAGAGCGACTGACTCTGTTCCATCAACACAGGCTCCAAATCTTATAACTAGACCTACTCCTATTCCTAGTAAGACTCCTCCAAAGATTGTGGCAAGTAATATTTCATCTGTTACTTCATGAAATGAGTCAAAGAAACTAAGAGAAAGTGAAAAAGTTAACATGCTAACTATTGTTCTTATTAAGAAACTTTTCCCTAAATTACGATATCCTATATAAACAAAAGGGATATTAATAAGAATTACAAGTAAACTCATCGGTATTGAAAATATTTTAGAAACTATAATAGAAATACCTGTAACTCCTCCATCTAGAATATTATTAGGAATTAGAAAAGTATCAAGTGAATATGCTGCTAGCATGGCCCCTAATATAATTATAAGATAAGATAAAATTGTTTTTATATAGTTGTTTTTTATTTTTACCATAAACATACCTCCATTTATATTATACAGGAAAATATTATTTTTTTTGTAGTTTTCTGTAAATAATTGGTATAATGTTTAGCAATTTATACTAAATTTTATGAAGAAAAATTTGGTATAAATTGATT
>CAMMBX010000055.1 GCA_946494345.1 uncultured Mycoplasmatota bacterium
TTACCAATAAAATATTTTGCAAAAGCAGTATTCTCTTCTCCTAAACCAAAGTCTCCTCCTTTTTTATATCATTCATTATTTATCTTCTCCTTTCTCAGTTATATTTTTAATTAAATTAATTGTATTTAAACTTCTAGGAAAACCTAGATATGGAACTAAATTCTTTACTACTTCAACTAACAACTCTTTACTATTTCCTAATGCCAAATTAGCATATATATGAGATGAAAGTTGAGGTACTACATCTTGGAATGATGCTAGAGTTGCAAAAGTAATTAGTTCTCTTTCTTTATAACTTAAATACTTTCTAGTATAAAAGTCTCCAAAACAATAACTTGCTAGATAATCCCAGATAAATTTAAAATCTTCACTTTCATTATTTCTTGACTTATCTATATTTTCTTTACCAAAAAGATTATACTGTGTTTCTAATCCTTTAGAGTATCTATTATCATTATTAGTAGTAGATGCCTCTTCTGTTTTACCTAAAACTTCTTCTGTTATCACAAAAAATGGATAAACTTTACCAAACCCTAGATATGGAACAGTCTGATATACTGCTTCTTTCAAAGACTCTTTATCTACATGATTTACCGCTTCAATTAACTTATCTTTAAAAATTTCTTTACTATCAGTAGATATTAAAGCTGGTAATAAAGTAAGATACTTGCTTCTATCATCTATATTAGTTTTAATATCATTATTTATAAAATTATTAACAATATAATCTACCTCCACTATTTATTAGCCTCCTCTATAAATTTATCAATAACACTTCTATCTGTTACTAACTTATCTTCATCAAACTTTAATACTAACTCATTAGTAACATTAGAACAGTACTTCTTAATATCATCAATAGTATGACCTAACCATCCTCCATTAGTAACTATCGGCATAATAGTTTTATCTTTTAAATCATACTTTTCTAAGAATGTATGAACAACAGGTGCATATGTATAACCACTGTTTAACTTAAACAGGAGTTGCCAAAATAATAGTATCATAGCTATCTAAATTAATATCAATATCTTCTATTTCTCTTAAAGTATTACTATTAACCTCATCTTGTCCTAAATCTACTACTTCATCATAATCAGTAGAATAAGGAGTTTTAGGTTTAATTTCATAAACATCTGCACTAACTTTTTCTTTTATCATATCAACAATAGTTTTAGTATTACCAGAATACGAATAATAAACAATCGCTTTCTTCATAAATATACCTTCTTTCTTACAAGATAATTTTACTACTTAGACTTAACTCCAAGTCAAGAGTAAATTACTTAGTTTCTTTATCTATCCAATCTAAATAATCTTTACTTGGACTAGTTAAAGGAAATACAGCATATTCAAACACTTCATAACTATGAATTTCTTTAATTACTTCATAGACTTCATTAACTAAAGACTCTTTAGTCTTCATAAAAACCAAGTACTCATTATCGCTTTCAAGCTCTCCTTTATAATTTCAAGAACTATTACTAGTTATTACCTGTAAACTTGCCACTAACTTTTCCTTTAAAAGTCTTATCTTTGTTAATTTTACTTCTTCTTCATTGTTAAATGCTACTTCTATCATTACATATCTCATCTTATCACCTTCAAATATATTATATAAAATTTTATGAAATTTAAAAAGATGCTAAACAGTTTTCTTATAAACTAAACAAGCATCTTTTTCTTTCTTTGGATCAGTATTAGTATATGGATCTTCATAATAATTAATAGATTTAAAATAATAATAGTTAAATTCATCCAAAGGAAATACCTCATCTCTTATCTCTTTATTAAATATACCATTGGAATAGCAATCATCAAGTATTGTATAAATATATCCTATAATAATTATTCCATTAGCATTAAGATTATCTTTAAATGACATTACATAATTTTTAAAGGCTTCTAGTGGTAATTTTCTTTGTAAATAATCAGTCTCACAAATTGTATTTTTTAAAAACATAGAAGAAGCATACTGAATTATATTAGAAAAATACATTAAATCATATTTTTTGTCCAATACTAGTTCTTTAATATCCTTATTTATAAAAGTTATTTTAATATTTTTAGACATTTCTTTAAGTTTTCCAAAGTTATCATCATCTAAGTATGCTATAGTATGTTCTAAAGTATCTCTAAAATATTCATCACTAGTGAATAATTTAGCACCTTCTCTAATAGATGAAAATTTATGTTTACTATATAGATTAGCCCAAAACTTATAATTATTTTCCTTTAAATAAGGTGCAATTTTATCAAATATTCTTATATCAAAAGGCTTTATTAAACGATTTTGAAATATAGTATAATTATCAGTACCACGATAACAAAAATAATCTAAATATTCTTCTTTAGTTAGATTAGCATCAAGTGCTGCTTTTTTTAGATGAAATAGATATTCCGTTAAAGGGTTAATATCAAAAGTAGTAACACTTTTAGCTCCTCTTAAATACATATCAAAAACTTGATCAGATGAACCTAAAACACTAAGACAATCTTTATCTTTAAAACTAAAATGACTAAACATTCCATTAATATTTTCTGTAGTAAATGGATATATCATATCAAAGATATTATCATTTTCTCTAAAGAATGATGGCATCTTTATCAAATAATTAGCTCTTTTTATATCATCTTTTATTTTAGACATATAATCAACTCCGTGCTAGTTATAATATCACCAATGTATCTAAAAGTAAAGTGCCATAAATAATTATATTTTTACATTTTTTACCAGTTAATAGAAAAGGGAAAACTAGTCTTGAAAATGTCCACATCTAGCTTTCTCTTCATAACATATATTCAATAAATCTAAGTCTTTTATAATATTTTTAGGAGTACATTCTAAATATAATGACCCTTCTGGTTCAATATAACCTTTATCACTATCTAGATCAATAGCATAACTAATAACAGCCTTTCCTTATATATAAAAAAGTAATACAATTTAAAATCATATTACTTTATATTGATCTACTAAATACTTAAAGGTAGAATTATCTCTTATTTTACTAGCAGGAATCAAAACATACTGCCACTTTTTAATATTAATAGATTCTGCAAATTTAGATACTGTCTCACAATAATGAGTTGCTACATTCTTCTTAGCAATAACATCTTCATCATTTAATTTATTATCAGCTTTAACTTCAACTAAGTACACTACATCTCTTGTTTCAACAACAAAATCAGGCTCATAACGTTTTCCATTACTATAAGTAATATTAAACTCATTTGGATTAGGCCTTAACCAAGTACAAACAAAATCATCTTCTCTTTCTAACTGCCTTGCTAACATAAGTTCAAGTTCGCTATCAAACTTAGCAGAACTAAAAACTCCCCTTTTTATTCCTGTAAATAATACTGATGTTATTTTACCATCCTTTTTAGCATCAAAAGAATCAAAAATATTTTTTTCAACACTATAACTATAATTAGATTGTAAATTAAATCTTCTTTTAACAAATACTTTTTCTTTTAAAAGTCCCTCATCTCTAACAAAATGTTTTAACATCTGAGCATATATTTCATTAGCAAGTTCTTTTTTATACATCATTACAATATTTTTCATTTGTTCTAACCCATATTTTTGTTCAAAATAATCTACTAATTGACTAATAAGCTTAAATAATAATTTAGACGTTTTATTATAATCAATTTCTGCCTTTTTCCTAAGTTCTTCTACAATTGTCTTTTTAGGATTATCAGCAGCATAATTAATATATTCACTATTTATTTTTTCTTCATCTAAAGAGTCTAACATATTTCTCATTAATATTTCATTTTTTATTGGTTGTTGATTAAATTGAGACAAATCTAAGTCAAAATCATCAAAATAATATTCTCCATCTTCTCTTTCTGTTTTTATTCTTGGTATTATAATAAACTTTTCTAATACTTTCTTATAAATTAGATCAATACGTTTATCCATCCAAGCATCAGTAAAGTTCATATTTGTATCATATATTTTACCAAGATCTTCATCTTTTTTTATCTCACCTTTAATATCATTTTTAATCTTTGTTTTACCTTCAGCCGTTATCTTATTACCTTCATTACTATAAGTATAGTTTTCAACATTCTTATCTAGCAAATCACTAATTTTATTAGCAAATTTATTTTTAGTATTTTCATCATCTGCCATAAGATCATGACTAAATTCTTCATCTATAGGAAATGTTAGACTAATTTGCGTATTTATTATCTTTTCACTTTCTAGTTCTTCTGCTTTTATAATATTACCCTTATTAAAAATAGAATCTCCTCTTTGTGCTTCTTCAATAATTTCTTTAAACTTATCATGAGCAGTTAACATTAATGAATCTATCTCTTTATCACCTGTTCTCTCACCATATGGCAGTCTTAAACCTCTACCAACCATTTGTTCCCGTAATATTTTTGAACTTGCTGTTCTTAAAGGAACAATCGTATAAAGATTATTTACATCCCAACCTTCTTTTAGCATATTAACATGTATTACTATTTCTATAGGATTATCAACTTTCTCTACATCAAGAAGTAATTTTGTATTTCTTTCTGATTCTATACCAGATAACTTTGAATTTATAGTAATTGTTTTAAACTTATAAGCACCTTTTTGAAAATCATCGGATTTAATATATTTTTCAATTTTAGAAGCATGTTCTGTATCCTTACATACAACTAACATAAAAGGTTTAACTAAAGGTTTCTTTTTCGTCCTAGAATAATGTTCAAGTCTTTCTTTAATTAACTTATGACATAATATACCATCGTTTAACATCAAACGATCTAACTCATCATCTCCAAAGTTATAAAAATCTATATCAGTTCTTGTAACAGCGAAAGGGACTCTAGTGTATCCATCTCTTATCGCTGCTGACAATGGATATTCATATACAACATTCTTAAACGGAATTTGTTTTCCTTTTACATTTACAATAGGAGTTGCTGTTAACTCAAGTCCTAAAATAGGTTTTAAATTATTTATAGTTTCCATTCCCTTATCAGCTCTATAATGATGAGACTCATCCATTATAATAACTAAATCTTTCATCGCTGCTAATTTATCATAAAAAGACATTCCTAAAAATTCATTAAAAGCCTTCATTTTAGTATTTTCTTTATCAAATTTACTGATATTATAAACATATATTGTTATATCAGTTTCAAAAAAAGAAACATTCCTATTAGCATAATCATCATTAGAAACAACTTTAGGAGGATTATTAAAGCATCCTAACCCCTTAAAAACATATTTAGCACTATCAGGATTTCCTAAATCCATTCTTAATTTATCATAAATTGTAGTACTAGGTGCCACTACTAAAAAGTTTTTAATTCCATAATTTGTATATAAGTAAGTTATAAAAGCACCCATCAATCTTGTTTTTCCAACCGCTGTCGCTAAGGCAAAAGTTAATGATATGAAGTTTCTTTCAAAATCAGTACATATAGGATAATTATCATTTACAATTTTCAATACATCAGTAATATCATTATTATTCATTAAATCAGTTTTATTTATTATATCCTCAAGAATTTTTAAAGACTTCTCTTGAGGTTTTCTTAATGACATTACACCAGATATATAATCAGTTGTATAACGCATATAATTCATATTTTCCATAACTATTCCTCCTCATAAATCGGTGGACGAACAATATTCAAATTATAATTATCTACACCAAACTCACATTTAGATAATAACATATCAGGTATTTTTTTTATCTTAATATTTTTATACATCTTTGCAGCACTAGTATCATAAGAAGTACAGGCAATAACAAGATATTCATCTTTGGACATTTGGTCATTTATTATATCAAGTAATTTGCTATCAACAAAGCTAGTAGTAACATACAAATAACTATTTTCACTTCCCTTTGATTGTTTGAAGAAATAATCTAAAGAAGGATCATACTCAAAGCCTTCATGTAAAGCGACTGCAGCCGCTAACATTTCAGCATTATATTTTTCATTAATAACTGGCTCTCCAAATATATCTTTATTTACCAAAGTAGGTGCTAACTCATAAAACTTATATCCACCACCTTTTTTCCAACCAACAAGTCTAGAGACACCACTTTTATCACCATTTATAACATTATCTAATCTTACTTTACAATGAGTATAACATTGTTCACCAAATTCTATTCCTATATATCTTCTTTTCATTTTATGAGCAACAGCACAAGTAGAACCACTTCCTAAAAAAGAATCTAAAACCCAATCTCCTTCTTCTGTTACCATTTCTAGAAGAGTCTTAATTAATATTTCTGGTTTTTTACCATTCTTTAATATAACCCCACCTTCTGAAGCTATACCCTGCCACCAATCATTATTAAAAATAGATGTAATATGCTGTTCCTTAATAACCGCTTTTTTCTTTTTATCTTTTCTAGCGAAATCTTTAAGAAAAAGAACACTTCCTTTTTTATAAATCAAATCCTTACACAATTTACCTGCATTCTTACCCTTAGAAGGAACATGCTCAAAAACGAACAATCCATCATTATCAGGTATTTGTTCTAAATATTTTTTTATCTTTTTTTCTTTTCCACCACTTAGTGAAGCCGTACGAAATACCTTATCATAATTATCAAAATAAGTTTGTCTTGAAAAATCATTCATTTGTGTAATTGTATAATCATTTGGTGATAATCTATATAATTTTTCCCCATCAATTTCAGTCTCTAAAGTCATATTATCATAGTTAATATTTTTAAGTATATATTTATAAAAATTAGCTGATTTTGAATTTTCATCAATAACTTCAGCATCTTCATTTAAATGTTTATATGTCATTTCTGGCTTATTTTTAGCATATATCAAAATATACTCGCTACAATCAAAAATCATTTGAGAACCAGATGCAACTCCTGACGGTGCTTTTACTTTACATGTAATCATAGAAACAAAATTCTTTCTATTAAAAATTGCATCACAAATAACTTTAAGATATGCTAATTCATTATTATCTATCTGAATAAATATTACTCCGTCTTTATCTAGTAAATTATATAGTATTTTTAATCTCTCATTCATTAAGTTTAACCAGGTACTATGTTCTAAATTATCATCATACTGATCAAAAGCACTTCCTGTATTATATGGAGGATCAATATATATACACTTAATAGTATTGGCAAACTTTTTTTCAAGAGATTTTAAAGCTAATAAGTTATCACCATGTATCAACATATTTTCACTATTTATATCACCATATGATTTATCAGTGTCTTCTATTAATATTCTAGGTTCTATTTTTTTATTACTGTATTTTCCAACCCAAGTTAGTTCTAGTTTATTATTCATATCTTCACCCCTGCTCTAAAAGCTTAAATTTTAAAGTTTTATAATTTATATTAAGTATTCATAATTATTATAACATTTATATTTTAATAGTTAAAGTCTCATTTAGTATTAAGACTCTATGATATTACCATCAAAAGTTTATATTTATTTTTTAATAAAATATAAAAAATCGACTCATAAGAATCGATTTCTATCT
>CAMMBX010000056.1 GCA_946494345.1 uncultured Mycoplasmatota bacterium
TATTATCATAATTTATTCCTTTATCTAAATCACTTTGTTTAACATATCTTAATAATTCATCAGTCATAGAAACACCACTGCCTTTCACATCATGTATTACTATATCACAAAAGTAAAGAAAAAGCATCTAATAACTAAATTAAATGCTTTTTGAAATTACTACTATAAATAATACTACTGTTAAGATAAGAGCGATAGTTGTTAGAGCAGTGATTAAAGCTATTTTTTTATTCTCTAAATCTTTATTCATAGATATACTCCTTTCCTAGAATAATATCGCCCATATAATTATATTAGATGCTTTAAATTAAAAGTATCATATATTATTCTTACAGTCAAGAGAAAAGATGTTCAAAAGAACAATCTTTTAAACATCTTTATATTTTAATTTTCTCTTTTTCTTCTTACAAAGAATCCAAGTAGTAACATATCAACTAATGCTGTTAAATAAATGATATTAATATTATCTGATGTTTCTGGATTTACTATTTCTACAACTTCATCTTTTGGTGGTTCCACAACTGTTGTAGTAACTTCGTTAGATGGAACTTCTTCATCATTATCATTACCTAAGACTAAAGCAGTATTATTAATAGCAGTACCACTAGTTACATCATCTTTTACTCTAGTAACTAAAGTAAATATTTTCTTTTCATTTGGATTTAGTGCATCAATTTTATATATTACAGTATGAGTAGATGGATCATAGACACCACCGTCACTAGAAATAAACTCTAAGTTAGTATCTAAGTTATCTACAAGTACTATATCATTAGCTTCTACATCACCATCATTAGAAACAGTAATTGTATAAGTTAATGTATCACCAGGATTTACAGTAGTTTTATCTACAGTCTTTGTAACAGTAAGAATTCTATGATTATTAACAATTGTAAAGGTATCAGAACTATAAGTAGTTTCATAACCATCTATTTTACTTATTTCTTCTAAGGTGTAATTAATTAAGTTTCCATTTAAGTATTTATTTAGGTTATCAATAGTTTCTTTAAAGCCATTAGCAGTATTTAATCTAATAGTTTGATAATACTTTCCATTTGCTAATAAATTAACAAGAATTTCATCACTTCTTAAACCATCTTTATTATTCATATCGTTCCAGATTTTTTCAGCAGTGACACTAGTCTTTTCTACTTCATGAGTATTAGTAACTACAAAGTCATTACCATTATATTCATAAGATACAGTATAACCATTTGCTACATTTTCTTCTTTTAATGTATAAGTTATTCTTTCACCATTTTCATATACTGGTAAATTATCAATAGTTTCTGTCCAGTTATTAGCATCACTTAAAGTTATATCATAATTTAGAGGTTTACCATCAGCTAGTAAATAGATCTTAACAGAACCAGGTCTCATACCATCTTGGTTATTAGCATCATTCCACTCTTTAGTTATATTAATACTTCTTACTTCTGGAGTATGAGTATTAGTAACTGTTAAAGTGTCTTGATCATAATCTGCAGTATAACCTGCAACTGTCTCTTCTTCTATTGTATAGTTAATTAACTCACCGTTAGCATATTTTTGTAAGTCAGATACTGTTAAAGTATAATTCTTATCTTTAGTTAAAGTATAAGTATCTACAATATCACCATTAGCATAAAGTGTTACATTAACTGAATCTGGTCTAATACCATCTTGGTTATTATTATCATCCCAAAATTTAGTAATAGTCTTTTTTGTCATCGTAACTTCTCTTGTATTAGTAATGGTTAGGTTATCTTGATCATAATTAACGGTATAGCCCTCTGGAACTTCTTTTTCTCTAACAGTATATTTAATTTCTTTACCATCTGCATTAAGACTTAAGTTTGTAAATGTATAAGTCCAGTTATTAGATTCACTTAATATAGCATCATCTACTACTTCATTATTATTATCAAGTAATTCTACAGTAATACTATTAGGTCTAAATCCTTCTATATTGTTTTCATCATCCCATATCTTAGTAACTGTTTTCTTAGTTGTATAAGTATTATGAGTATTAGTAATTGTATAAGTGTCATCACTATAACTTACTTCATAACCATCAGGTACATTTTCTTCTCTTGCAATATATACTATTTCTTTACCATTTTCATATTTAGGTAGATTAGTAAAATCATAAGTCCAGTCATTAGATGCATTTAATTCTATTGTTTTTACTAATTTATCACCATTATATAAACCTATAGTAACTGATTCTGGTCTAATACCATCTTGGTTATTATTATCATTCCACTCTTTAGTAACTGTTTTAGAAGTTACTTCTGGTGTATATGAATTTGTTAGAGTTATAGTATCTCCAACCATTTCATTACTAGTTAAAGTATAACCATCAACTGTACTTTCACTTACTGTATAAGTTATTTCTTTACCATTTTCATATTTTGGTAAATCTTCAAATGTATATGACCAATTGTCTGCAGTTAACTTTTCAGTTGTTTTCTCTACTCCATTAGCATATAAAGTTATTAAAATTGATTCTGGTCTTTTGCCATCTTGATTATTAGCATCATCCCAAACTTTATCTACTGTAATACTTCTTACTTCTGGAGTATGAGTATTAGTAATAGTTAAGCCATCTTTACTATATGTAGTTGTATAACCATCTACTTTAGTTTCTTCTGTAACTGTATAAACTATTTCTTTACCATCTTCATTTTTCTCAAGATCAGTAAAGTTATGACGCCAGTTATTAGATTCATTTAAAGTAGCAGTATACTTAGTTGCTTCTCCATTAGCATAAAGTCTAACAACTATAGAATCAGGTCTAATACCATCTTGATCATTTTCATCATCCCATACCTTAATAGCAGTCTTTGTAACTCTATCAGTTGTATGCGTATTAGATATAGTTGTTGAACCATCATCATTTATAGTAACATCTTTACTATAACCTTCTGGTACATCTACTTCATCAATAGTATAGTTGATTTCTTTACCATTACTATATTTATCTAAGTTAGTAAAAGTATGTGTCCAATTATTAGATTCATTTAAGACAAAAGTCTCATCAGTTCTTACTCCATCTTTAGATAAAACAACAGTGATACTATCTGGTCTTAAACCATCTTGATCATTATTATCTTTCCATACTTTAGTAACACTACGAGTTGTCTTTTCTACCTCGTGCGTATTAGTAATAGTAAGTCCATCATCACTATAAGTAGTTGTATAACCATCTACTTTAGTTATTTCTTTAACTGTATAGTTAATTTCTTTATTGTCAGTATATTTAGGTAAATTAGTAAATTCATAAGTCCAATTGTTTTCTTCACTTAAATTTACTTTATTACCTGTTTCTTTTCCATTTGCAAGTAACTCTACTTCAATAGAATCTGGTCTAATACCATCTTGATTATTAGAATCATCCCATACTTTAGTAACAGTCTTAGATGTTACTTCATCTGGATCATCTAAAACTACTTTACCATTATTACCAAGAACAGTTGTAACAACTCCTGTTTCTTTATTAAATGTTGTATCATAATAATTAGGATTTGTATTAGTTACATTTTCATCTTTAGGTAAATTTCTATTTTGATATTTAGGTGTACTACTTGCAATTGTTCCATCTTCATTATATGAAATATTTTCATAGTAATAAGGATTATCTTTTACAGGAGAGAATGTTGCTGTTGTCTTTGATGTAGTAAAGTTATTAGTATAGAATACATCTCCTGTCTTAGAATTTTCAATCGCTTCATCACTTAGTCCCACTCTTGTTGTTAATCTAATAGGACTAACATTATTATCTTTATCTCTTGTAATAAATGGGAATAAATTCTTTGGTATTGCAAAAGATATAGTTTGTGTTCCATCATCATTATGATAAACTCTAACTTGTAAGTTAGATAGATTAACAGTCTTTCCATCACTGTTAGTAACACTATGATTATAGATATATGCTGTATATCTAGCTTCTTCATTAGTATCTGTATAACCATAAGAAACTCCATTATAAGTTACGATAGGAGCATTTTTTACTTCCATTCCTGTACCTAATGTATCAGAGAATGTTAAGGCTCTTGTGTCATCAGTATCTCCAAATGGACTAGATGTACCTTTAATTATCTCTGATGCTATACCTTCTAAAATAGAATTTAACTCTTCACTAGATATAGAACCAGAATAACCTCTATCTACGTAATTATAATCACCATTATGATTATTAAGATAATCTCTTAAGCTTTCTTCATTACCAGAATAGCTTAAGTTATTAACGTTTTCTGTAGTAGGATTTAAAACTGCTTTACCAAAATTAGTAGTAACGTCAAGTCCAATTGTATAATACATACAATCTTCCCCATATTTTGTTTCTACCTTATCTTTATAATTCTTACCAGTTAAGATTGTATTATAACCAATCTGACCAGTACTTCTACTACCAGAACCAAGATTAGAGTTTCCTACATTGCTATAGTTAGTAGTACCATAAGTAGGTTCTCCATCTGATAATAAGATAATTACAGGGACTCTATCTTCAGTATCGTTATTATTTATTAATAGGTTAGCACCTCTTGCCATACCACTTTGAGTATAAGTACCTCCAGTTATATCAGTACTTTCATTTACTCTTCTGTTATTACTATCTCTTAAGTTGTTTGATGTGGATATAGAAGGTGCTGAAAACAACCCCCATCCTTCATCATAAGTCAAATAATCATTTTTGTTATATTGATTAGTTGTACTGTAAGAGTCAAGAGAAAGTAATGTATCGCTAGAACCACTAAAAGTTACAACCCCAACTCTATTCTCACCATTTGCACGCATAATAGTACCAATTGCCGTGTTAACAGCATTAACCATACTTATATAGCGATCATTATTTTCCATACTACCAGAAACATCTAGAACAAAGACAACATCAAGCTTTTTATTAGTTGCAACTGTTTTTTTAGTTTCAAAGCCTTGTCCTAAAGCTGATAGTGTAATATCAAACAAATCTTCTTCAACATGATCAACACTTTTATCAGTCATAATCATACCATCATCAGATTCAGAATTATTATATAAATCTTCAATGTTAGATGTATTAGCATCTGCAACAGAGATTGTATCATAGTTAACATCATCTGCTAAAGCATAAACCAAGTAAGAAAAATTTGCTTGACTAAAGAAAGTCATAATAGCTAAAAAAGCATAACTAATTTTTTGTGCTATTACTCTGCCTCTTTTTCTTTTCATCTCACTTCTTCCTTTCTAAAAGATTGCTTCTTATTCTAATTATTTGATTACTTAAAGTCAACACTTTTTTTATTTTCGAGTAACTTTTATCTTAAAAATTGAAAATTTACTCCAAATTTATTGCAAATTTCTAAAATTGCATTATAATAAATAGTTCATAGGTGATTTTATGAGAAAGAAAAAAGGGAAAATAGTTATTCTAGGATTTATTATTGTAATAATTATAGTTTTAAATTTATATGCAGTTTATTTTATGTTAGAACGAAATAATGATAAAAAAGAAACACTAGACATGTTAGAGGTAATAGATAATAATATTGATATTAAAGAAGATGAAATTAACTCTGATATTAATGATAATAAAAACATAGAAACAATGGATTTAGACTTAAATAATTTAAAGAATATTAACTCCGACACTGTCGCTTATTTAAAAGTAGAATCTACTAATATAAATTACCCTGTTGTTAAGTCTAATGATAATGAGTATTACTTAAATCATTCTTTTAACAAAAATAAAAACCAAGAAGGTTGGATTTTCTTGGATTATAGGAATAATATTAACAATTTAGATAATAATACTATTATTTATGGTCATAACAGATTAACAGGTACAATGTTTGGGACTTTAAAGAACCTTTTAAATAAGTCTTATCAAGAAAGTACTAATCATTATATTTATTTTACTACAGAAAATAACAATTATGTTTTTGAAGTATTTAGTACTTACATAACTAGTAATGAAAGTTATTATTTAAAAACAACTTTTAAAGATGATAATGAATATTTAGAGTTTTTAAACACTTTAAAGACTAGAAGCACTTATAATTTTAATATAGAGTTAAACTCTGATGATAAGATAATTACTCTATCTACTTGTAGTGGTTCTAATGATAGAATGGTAGTTCACGGTAAATTAATTTATAAAAATTAAAAACATAGATTTATTTGACATACAGTCAAGTCTATGTTTTTTTACTATTTATCTAAATCAATAAGTTCGTATTCACGGTTACCTACACCAAGGTCATAGGCTGCTTCTATAGTATGAACCCCATGACGTGATTCAATTCTCTCTATTAATTTATCTCTACCTGGATCATTAGAATTATAAACTAAATCAAGACAAGCTTGATCTACTGCAACTGGATCAAGTGATGCAAGTATTCCAATATCCTTCATACAAGGATCTGATGCATTACCATCACAGTCACAATCAACAGAAATGTTTTTCATAACATTGATATAAACTGCATTACCTTTAAAGTAATCTACAAGAGAACTAGCAGCATCTGCCATTGCTTCTAAGAATTTATCTTGTTCTGGTAAATTATCCCATAGTTTTGTTTGGTCAGTTTCCTTTCCTGCAGTATGAATTAGTGTTTTACCAGCACTTGAAGCACAACCAATAGATAATTGTTTTAAAGCTCCACCATAACCTCCCATAGCATGTCCTTTAAAATGGGATAAAACAAGTAGAGAATCATACTTTGCTAAATCTTTTCCTACATAGTTTTTCTTTAAGACTTTACCACTTGGAATATCTAGTTCCATATCAGGACCTTCTCTATCTAATAAATCAAATGGAAAATATTTCTCCCACTCATGTTCTTTAATTAATTCAAGATGTTTTTCTGTAGAGTTTCTAGCACCTTCATAAGCAGTATTACACTCTACTACTGTACCATTAACATAATTGATTGCATCTTTAACAAATTCTAGTCTTAAATAATTCTTATTACCTTTCTCTCCAGAATGCATTTTAACAGCTATATTTCCTTCTAATTTCTTTCCTACTGCCTCATAAGCTTTAATAATGTTTTCTGGAGTTATCTCCTTAATAAAATATACTTTCGATTTTTCCATAGTATCTTCCTCCTTTAATTAATATATCTCTTTTATAATTTATTATACTCTTCATCTGTTACAGGCTCACACCATTCATTTGATGTTTCTTCACCAGGAACTTCAATGGCTAAGTGACTAAACCAAGAATCTTTCTTCGCCCCATGCCAATGTTTAACATTAGCAGGAATAGTAATAACCATACCAGGTTTTAAACTAACGGCATCCTTACCTTCTTCTTGGTACCAGCCTTCACCATCTACGCAAATAAGAATTTGTCCACCACCACTCTTAGAATGATGAATATGCCAGTTATTACGACAAGCTGGCTCAAAAGTAACATTTGCAATAAATATACTTGTTTTATTAGGATCAGTTAAGGGATTTAAATAACTTTTACCAATAAAATATTTTGCAAAAGCAGTATTCTCTTCTCCTAAACCAAAGTCTC
>CAMMBX010000057.1 GCA_946494345.1 uncultured Mycoplasmatota bacterium
CTTGTCTATTGATATCACTTATTTTGTCACGGGCATTTACTTTGAGAATTCACCTAATTTTTCTATAACTTCTTCTTTCGTAGTAACATACTCTTCAGTAAGTCTTGTAACGTTAGGATCTGTTTCTTTATGATTTAATAACTTTCTTCCTTCATAATTTCCATACAAGCACCTTTATTAAGTTCATCTAAAACATTTACTTCATTTTCATCTTTCATTTATATTCCTCCAAGGATATTATGGAAGGATTTATTATTTTTATACATTATATTATTTCTTGATCATCTTTTATTATTTGCATTTCGTTATTTATATTTAACATTTTCTGATCTAATCTATGTATATCTTTAGCACAGTTTTGCATATCTTCTTTTATTTCTTCCGGTATTTTTCCTTGGAATTTATAAGCTATTTTATGATCTAAACTAGCCCAAAAATCCATGGCTACAGTTCTAATTTGTATTTCTGCTTCTACTAAATTTACACCATCTATTAAATAGACTGGAACATAAACTAATAAATGATAACTAGAATAACCTGAGTCTTTTGGATTTGTTATGTAATCCTTTTTATCATGTATTGTTATTTGATCACTGTTTTCTATTATTTCTACAATTTTATAAACATCTGATAAAAATGAACATACTATTCTCATACCAACCATATCGTGAATATGTGCTTCAATGTTTTTTATTGTTATATCATAGCCTTTAGATATTAATTTCTTACTAGCACTATCATAACTTTTTATTCTAGTTTTAATATGTTCAACAGGATTATAATTATATTTGTGTTCAAAGTCTTGTAATAAAATACTAATTTGTGTTTCTAAAGTTTTAAGAGCAGCGGTATACTTTAAAATTAAGTTTTCCAACTCTTGAGCGTCTTCCATAGTCCTCCTTTCATCTATGTAAGAACACTAGACTTAATTGTCTTCTAAGTCTAGTGTTTCTATTTCTTCTACTACGGCCATTTGTTGTTCAACTATTATCTTTAATTTACGTTTAAATATTTTAATGTTTTTTTCTAATGTATCAGCTTCATTTTCTATTTTTTTAGCTTTTAATAATGATTCTCCTACAATTCTTGAAGCATTATGTTTAGCATCAGAAAGAATAATATCAGCTTCTTCTCTTGCTAGTCTTTTAACATTGTCAGCGGTCTTTTCAGCATTAATTAAAGACTGTTTTAATGTGTTTTCAAGATCTTCATAATGACTTAGTTTATCTTTTAGGTCGGCGATCTCTTTTTTTTGTTCTTTACATTTTCTTATTATTCCTTCTGTTTCTTTAATTACATCTGTTACAAATTTATTAACTTCAGCACGATTATATCCATTAGCTTCATAATTAAATTTGTCCATTAATATCACATCCCTTAGTACGGGTTATTTACCAATCAAATTCATCATCTTGTTTTTTAGCTTTTCTTGGGGCTTTTGGAGGAGTATCATCAGAAATTTCTCCTTCTACATTAACATTATTCGGAGTACATAAAAATATACCTCCACCTAGTTTTTGTAAGTCACCACCAATAGCATATAAAGTACCACTTAAAAAGTCTACTATTCTCTTTGCTTGATCTGGAGTAACTCTTTTTAAATTAACAACAACTGCATTTCTTTCCTTTAAATAATCAGCTATTTGTTGACTTTCAGAATAAGCACGTGGCTCTAATAACATCATTTTGCTGCCTGCTACACCATTGTCATCAGCATAATCTTCTCTACTCACTTTATAATACTCCTCCTCTTTCACTTCTTCTATATTATCATTATCATCATTACCAATTAATTTTTTTAATTTATCAAAACCCATATTGTATCCTCCTATTAACTATATATTATAGTACCATATTTTTTTTATTTAGAAAAGTGTTTAATTAGTTTTATACCAAATATTTTTAATATCGACATTATTTGATAATGGCTCGGGATCAGCTTTTTGAAAATACATGTTAATTGCTACTTTAAAAGCACTACCAAAGGCTATAGCATTACCTGGTTTTAAACTTTTAAGTTGATTAGCTACTTCTAATGTTATACTAGGAACCATATCTTTAATATATCCTAAATCTTTAGGATGTAGAGTTCTTAGAATAACAAAGTTAGAACATTGTGATATGGCTGTATCTGATAATTCACTAGGTCTTTGAGTAATTAGTCCTAATAGGACTCCATATTTACGACCTTCTTTTGTAATACGGTCAAAGATGTTATAGCCTAGTATTTCAGTATCCGTATCTTTTTGAACATAGCGATGAGCTTCTTCTATAATAATATGATATGGAACACTACCACGATTTTCATTAACAACGGCAGTATCAAAAATAAGTTTTGAGATAATCTTTGTTATTACTTTAGCAAGACGATCTTCAATATAACTTATATTAAAATTGACTATTTGACAACGCTGTCCATCCATATTAGTAAATAATCTATCTAAATAGGTATCTTTAGAAATATAGGCATTAGAATCAAAGAAAACATGATTAGGACTATTGGCAAGACTATGTAGTCTAACACTTAAAACATTGGCATAGTCATAAACTTTATCACTTTTTAATATTCCTTCACTAATAAGAGCGAAATCCATTGCTGTTTCTAAATCTTTTAGAGTATAGGCAATAAATTTCTCAGGTCTATCTTCTAAGTTGAAGTCTTCCATAATAAACTGTTTTACAAAGTTAACAACTAATTCCATTTCCATTAGTTTACCACTTTTATCTATGTATAAACATTGTTTAAAAGTTCTAGTATATCCTGGTTGCACAATTTTAGCCTCTAAACTTAGATCTCTTGTATTAAATTTAGTTAAAACGGCAATTACTTGATCTCTTATTTTAGTAGATTGATGACCACTTAAAAGAATATCGAGAACAGCTCTTGCAATAATATCGTTTTTATATTTGATTACGTCATCATCATCTCCTGTTAAGATATTAACAAGGGATAGTGCTTTTTCAATAATAGGAATTTGGTTAGGAGTTGTAACATCTAGAAGTAATGCTAAATCATCTACACCAAGTAACCATAGAGGTATATTTAAAACTTCACTCATGGCATTGTCAGGATTAGTTGTATAAGTTTTATAATGCATATTAGGATTTACTTTATCAATATTTCCTAAAGCTCTTGTATATTCACCATAGGCATCAAACATAATAACATGGGCATTAACAGGACTTTTAGTTGGATCAGCGAAAACATTTTGTAAAATACGACTAACTGAGAAAGATTTACCTGCTCCACTGTTTCCAAGAATAGCGAAGTGGTTACTAAAAAAGCTGTTGATATTAACATTTATTTTATAGTTTTGATAAATATTAGAATAGCCAAATGTTACTTCATTAGCACTTGGTTCTGTTGGTCCTAGAATTAAAGCTAGTTCATCCATATTTACAATTCTTGTCGTTGATCGAAATGAAGGCTTAGCACTTATTCCTGGTAAAAAAGTATTGCCTTTTATTTCACCTACAATATTTATTTTTAAAGTAGTCTTAGTACTATTAATTATTTCACCAACTATTTTTGTATTATTATCTTCAAAGATAACATGTAAATTCAATAGATTAGCTTGTTTTGTTATATCTATACTTAAATCTAAAATAACATTATTATCTACTATTTCTCTAATTGTACCTAACATTAAAACACCTTCTTATTCTATAGAAATTATACTATAATTTTCTCTTAGTAACAAGTGCCTTTTAATCCCCTATACAAAAAACTATCCATAATAGATAGTTATTAAAACCTCTTATATTGATAAACTTTATCTTTTTGAACTTCTTTAAAATATGAACTTGCCTTTTTAATATAATTGTTACGGCAAAAATTGTAGAAAAGTATCTTTTCTATAATTTGATCAACATAATTATCATTTTCTTTATAATAAGAAGATACTTTTATTTCTTTTAATTTTGCAAAAGAAAAGCTTTCAGAAACAGCACATAAAGCATTTTCTATAAAATATTTATCATTACCTAAATTTTCTACAGTTCCATCAACAAATAATTTTTCTCCTTCTTGAAGTTGATAAAAACCATTTGGGTTTGCAACTTGATAAAGAACTGACGTATCAAAAGATTGAAGTCTACTTTTTAATCTTTTAGTCTTTTCCATATCAAAAATTAATTCTTCCATCTCAGAACACAATGAAGTATCAAGATGACATAAACTAGAAAAATAATAAAAATTAGGCTGTATATAGATCGTGTCCTCTAAAGTAGCTTCTCTATTAATAATTTCAATACTATGAGAACTCTCATATTTAGATTTTAAATAAGGTAGAAAATCAAAATCATCTTTATGATGAAAAAATGAAAACAAATGTTGATATTTACCACTTTCAAACCAAGGTAGGAAATCATCAGGGTATTTTTGTGTAAATGTCAAATAACCTGATTTTGCTCTAACTGCTAAATATAAATCAATAAATTCTTCTTTACTTTTAAGTACCATACATAACTCCCCCTAATGATATATAAAAAACAAAAATATATATTTTATCTTCTATTCTAATAAACTATAAAAATGGCGTCCCCCCGAGTGGAACAAACCTACAGAATATCTATTAATATTCTATAATAAAAATGTATATTTCACAAGATCATTTAAGATTATATTTTAACAATAATTATTAAATAATATACTTTTAAGAGGTAAATAACCTCTAGACTTATTATAAAAAATAGAAATATTTACTTCTAGCGAATTTTGTCATAAAAGTGATTGACTTAATACTACAAATAAAATATAATGTGAACTAGAAATATAATACTAACAATAAGTTAGGTGTTCTACCTCCACAGCATATAAAATATATAGCTAAGGAGGTGATAATATGCCAAAACTATATATTAAAAATGGCAAAACAACTCAAGATGGAGTTTTTAGCAATTTTGGCTGTTATCTTAATAGTTATACTATTGATGATAATAGCAATTAAACATTAGTTACAGCATAAAAAAGGACACCTAACTTCTTCTTAGAAGTATGGTGTCAACACAACAAAAAATGTGGAGATAACATCTAACAGGCAGATTAGATTATATCTCTTTTTTAGTCTATGAAAAAACTCATAAACTATTCATTCATTGAGCAATTATTGTATGCTTTTTTTGAGCAAAAGTCAAGCAACAAAACGCAGAAATAACAGAGAACATTTAATCTCTCTATGATTAGTATAACTGGAGTTAGTACTTTTGTAAATGTTTTTTTCCATTTTTTTAACACTTTTTAACATATTATATAAAATTATATCAGTAATTATTAATAGATAGTTTTATATACAAAAAGATGATTTAACTAAATAATTAAATCAGTATAAATTACAAATGGCGTCCCCAGAGGGAATCGAACCTTCATCTAAGCCTTAGGAGGGCCTTGTTCTATCCGTTGAACTATGGGGACAAACTAAAAAGATATTTATATTTTAACATATCTTTTTTTATTTGTTAAGCTACTTTAGGAACTAATAATATATCTAAATCTCCACTAATATCTTCATTATTATCAACCCACATTGTAATAGTATATGTTTTTGTTTCATTGTTACCTATACTATTTTCTAAAATATAACCATCTAATGATAAATTTTTAATATCACTTTGATAACCTTCATTATCAGTAAGAATATAATTAATATAGTTATTCTTGTCATTAGTTAAATTGTTTAACTTAATAATATAGCTTATTTCTTCATCACTATCATTAGTAACAGTTAAGTCTTTAGTAATCTTATTAGAAGATATTTCTAAATAATCAAAGCCAGTATAAGCGATGTCTTTATTAAACTCAATATTATTATTTTGTAAAGACTCTTTTATTCTTACTTTATGTTGATATGGTCCAAACCAAAACCAAGTAAGTAATGATATAACTACTACTACAAAAATTATATCGATAATATATTTTCTAATTAATAAACTTTTAGTATCAGTCATACTAGTACCCCCTTAATTAAGGCATATTATATCACATTTTCTTTAATTAAACAAGACTATCTATAATCTTATCTAACTCTTCACTTTCTTCTTTATTACTATTGTCAGTATCTAATTCTTTACCAAACCAATCAGGGAGAATTTCTTCTTTAGCTATTTTGGTAGATACAGTTTTATTTTTGGTTGCATTAGTAGCAACTTTCTTCATCTTCTTATACTCTTTTTCTGTTAATCGCATCGCTTCTTCTACTGTTTGAATATTTAATCTTTTCCACTGACCTGCTATTGTTTCTAAGTAATTACGGTTAAGTTTTTGATTATTTATTTTTAAAGCATAAGAAACTAAAACATTAACTACGCCAGCACTAAGCTTTTGATCTATCATTAAATCTTCTATTAAATTTAAGTCTCTTTTAGTGGGTTCTGCACCTTTCATTTTACTTTTTAAATAATCATATGGACTAGTGTTTTCAAAAGTATAAGCCATTTTTGCCCATTTAGAAGTATCACCAGCTGGTTTCTTTAAATAATCTGGCTGAGTTTGATAAACTAAAGTTGGAAGATTACCTACATTTTCAAATGAATAATAGTTACGACAATTCTTTCTTAGTAAGGTCTTATCGATCAAACCTTTCTCATTTAAAGAAGTTCTAACAAGTCCCCCCATTCTTTCAGTATCAATGTTATATACTAAAGCAAGACTATTAATTAGTTTTTTAGTATCTTCATTAAAACAACGACTACTTACAAGGCCACTAGGAATAGATGATATTAAAAGATTAAAATCTATCATATCATCAAGAATAATAGAGGCTTCTTCTTTTTTCTCTATATCTTCTATCGCTTCAAATGGTTTTAAATTACTACTTTTAAATACCTCATTAAATTTATGAGAAATATCTTCATACTCAGTTAATCTAACTCTTGGTACTTTAAACATCTCTTGACGTTTATCATATTCTTTTTTACCAATGTTGTTGTATAAGACTACATTTAATATAGGGTGATTAAAAAATTCATTAGCACTAATTGGAGAATATAAAAGATAAACATAATTATTAACATTGCCTTTTTTAAAGTAGGTTTTTAATAGACCTACGGCCTCTAATTTTTCTCTTGCTATCATAATATCTTCTAATCGTAATTGCATTATACTCATCAAATGATGGTGATTTAAGTCATTACTAAGACGATTTATCACATCTAAATCATCTACTAAAGTAAAATAAAGACTTACAGCAGTATAGCCTATTATTGGTTGATAAAGCATAGTTAAAAGACGTCTATCTTCTTCATGAAGAACAGTTTTATTAACAACTATATATGTATCAGCAGGTAAAATTGTTATATTCTTCATGATTATCACTTCCTAGAAAATAGTATAGATTAAAACTTTAAAAATTGCTACTAAAAATTAAAAGAGATTAGAATTTTTTCTAACCTACTGAACTGAAAAAGTAAATGCAACCTAAAAATAGGAATAGTTGCATTTAATTG
>CAMMBX010000058.1 GCA_946494345.1 uncultured Mycoplasmatota bacterium
GTTTTCTGACATTTTTATTTTAGTCATTTCCTACATTTTTATCTTAGCATTATCAGTTTTTTCCAATTTTTTATTACAACATTATGTTATAATTAAATAGAAAGAAAGGATGAGAAAATGGAGATTGAAGTACTAAATAATATTTCATATGGAATGTATATAATTACTACAAGAAAAGAAAGAAAAAATGTTGGCTGTTTCATAAACACTTTAATACAAATAACATCAAAAGACCCAATTATAGCCATAAGCTTAAACAAAGAAAATTATACAAACAAGATTTTAAAAGAAACAAAGAAATGTTCTATATCTATCCTAACAGAAAAAGCTAACAAGGAATTAATAGCAAAATTTGGATACTTTTCCTCTAAAGATATAAATAAGTTTGAAAATATTAAATGGGAAGAAATAGATAATTTACCAATAGTTACAGAAGATGTATGTGGATATATAATTGGAAATGTTATTGACATTATTGATGTAAATACACATGATATTTTTCTAATAAAAATTATAAATACTAAACAACTTACAAACAATCCACCAATGACATATAAATATTATCACGAAATATTAAAAGGTAAAGCATCAAAAAAAGCCCCTACTTATATAGAAGAAAAAGAAAAATTTATAAAAATATAATCAAGCAAGGTCCTTATCAAAAGATAAGAACCTTGCTTATTTTCTATCAAAAGAAAAACGCCTTGGTGCAAAAAGAGGGCACCAAGGCTAATCATCACGAATAATTCGACAATATTCTTTCTTTCTCTATTTTTACCATCTTATTTGTCTGTGCCACAGAGTTTAGTCCTTACGGACTAGTCACGCTCATCACGAGGCGGAACGAGTAGTTGACGTAAGGGCCACCAATAACAAGGGTACCACCGAAAGCAAAAACACCTGCATTAGCAGTATAGTAATAGCCACCGCCGCGCAACAACCATGGGTACTCCTCACTTACCATATTTCGATAATCATTATACCAACCTGCTGTTTCTGATAAGCCATGACTTAAGCACTCGCTTCCATTACATGCTAATGCTACATTATTACTTGTATACTTATCATAATATTTACTTTCTAATGTTAATGGTTCACTAAATCCACTACTTGCAGCAATATCATTATAGTTTCCCATTACATACTCCCAAGCACCACCTGACATATCATATACTCCATAGATTGTTCCTGTCGTACTGGCTCCTACTCCTTTTCCTGTCATTCCTTCTTCTGTTCTTATATTATTATCATATGTATATTGACATCCATAATCTGTATTTCCATTACTTGGACTTCCATAACTACATCCTGTTATATACTGATCACTCTTGTTTTGATATACTTCTTTATTCACCCCTGTGAAGTTTTCATTTCCTAGTTTTCCATATCTACTTTGACTTAAATAACTTACAACTGCCCACTCACTATTCTTCATTGCATGTGAGTTCATACTTTCACTAAATCCATACCTATTTCCACTTGCACTTACTTTTGTCGCTACTGTATGGATATTACTTACATTAATATTTCTCCAGCTTGTTACATTTGGTTTTATCATTGCATCTAGATTAGTTACATTTCCTCCACCACCACTTGCAGAAGAATTACTACTACTTGTCTCAAACTTTCCTACCCAGATTCCTGATAATTCATTTCCATCATATGTAAATGCATCTGGGGTATACCAATTCTTAGGTTTCTCTGTCGCTAAATATTTAGCAGTTCCTGTATCCTTAGTATCTTTATCTACAAATTTTATATCTATCTCTCCTGGCAAAGCTGCTGTTGGTGTACTATTCAAATAAACACCTCTTTTACCATAATATGTAGTCCCATTTTCACTTGCAATTGTATACGAATATCTTGGTATCCACACCCACATTGTCTCTATATCATCCATATTTATCTCTGTTCCTACTGCAGCACTTTGATATTCACTTAACTTATCACTTTTTACAGTTACAGCATTGGCCCATATTCCCATATCATAGTTATACCAACCGCTTTCTATATCTGTCTTAACCCAGTTATAACCATCATGTTTAACAGCAATCATATTACTATCCATCTCTGGTTCATTAACAGCATCATTTCCTTGTTCAAAGTTTGAATCATCTAATTGTTGAGTTGCAAACACCTTAAGTTGTCCTAAATATACCTTTCCCATCGCTTCATTAGTTGCATTTATATTTAGCCATACTCTAAGTTCACAATCAATTACTTCTTCAGCATCAATTACACCATAACTAATTATTGATGAGTCAGACAAACTTCCTGTAAATGTACGTCCATTCATTTGAAGTTCATATCTTATATCTCTAGGATCTAATAACTCACAACTTCCTCCATCAGTTGTCTGGCAATTAGATAAAGCATCCTCATCATCAACAAGTGATAAAGTATAGTATAAAGCTATATTACTTTTATTCTGTATAGAAAAATTATAAGGTGTATTATTCTTACCTTCATCATCATAAGTAGGAATAACATTTACAAGCTGTATACCATCACTTTCTTCATTTAGAACTAAATCTATATCTCCAACTCTTATTTGAACATCTTTTTCGCCATATATAATTGTTCTAAGCCAAGCATATGAAACACCAATAATAACTATTAAAAGAACTACAAGAGTAATAATAGCCACCTTTTTCTTATTATCTCTTAAAGTTCCCCCTATATTTTTTAACATTTATCCTTATCTACCTCCTTATATTATCAAATTATTCTAAAACAATAATATCATTTTTTGGAAAATTATGAAAGAATTTTGTTCGAAATTTATCCACAAATTTTGTCGAAATTTATCCACGATTAATTAACAAACAATTTATTTTTCACATCAACATTGCTATTTGCTTTTTAGAAAGCCCCGTCGCTTGCATTATACTTTCTTTAGGTATTCCTATTTCTAGGAGATTCTTTGCAATAGACTTTTTTTCATTACTAGCACCTTGCTTAATGCCTTTTTTAATGCCATCCCTCTCTCCTTCTGCTTTAAGACTATTCATCATTTTTTCATTCTCTTCCGATTCATCATATAATCCTACTGTATTAATATCTAAACTTAATCTCTTTAATTCATTAGCTGCTTCCATTAACTCTTCATCTCCTTCCGCTAACGCATCTATTTCTTCTATTTTTCTTAATCTTAGTATTAACATTTCTTTCTCTAATTTAGTAAGTTCTAATCCCTTTTTATACTTCCTATATACTTGTGGAAAACTTAAATGGTATTTTTCCCATTTAACATTTTCTACTACTCCATTTTCATCTCTTGATTTAAATACTTCTTTTACATTTTTCTTATTAAGATGATTAAAATTATTTAAATTAATCTGGATGGCCTTTGGCATATTCTCATAAGTATACATATTATTTGATATATCTATTTTTATTTTATCTAAGTAATCATCATTTCTTATTATAGTCGCTAAACTATATTTATTATTTAACTCATAATTAACAACGAATCCTTCAATACCAAATAATATATCAGATCTTTTACCACGTTCTATCGCATTACTTATAACATATTCACTATTCTTCTCATAATATGTTTTTAGTATTAAATCTTTAGATATACCAGTTATCTGATAAGTCATATCTGCTTTAAAAAGAACACAGTTAGTCATAATACATTTATAGATATGATCATTACTAGCAGGAAATACTTCTCCTTTTTCCTGTAGCTCTTTTATTCTCTCTTCTGGAGTCTTTTTCTTTTTACAACTCATTAACATCACCTCTTTGCACTACTTATAGCACAGTCTATAAACTAATGCAAAAAGACAATTTTCAAAATTCACCCCCAAAATATGGGTAAATTTTGCATTTTCCCGGGCGAATTTTCAATTTTTACCCTAAAAAGTACTCCGAATTTTAAAAATTCACTTTTTTTTAAAGAATTTTTTACAACCTCCTTTTCCCCATCTTTTATACAAGTCTCCCATCTATATATAATGTATCATAATCGATAATATTAGTCAATAGAAAAAAGACTCTAAAAGTCTTAACTATGATAACAACTACCTCCAATAAATTCTCTAATTATAGAATCATCTGGAATACTTTCACTAGGTATTGGAAGTATAAGTCTTAAGATATTTAAAAGTCTTTTCGCATCTTCATAATATATAGAATCTTCATCTACTGAATAAAGTAAAGGTTCTACATAAGTTTTTAATACTCCAAGTTCATATATTAAAGCTGTATTTATAGTAGTATCCGCTTCATCTTGATAAGGAAATATATATTTTTCTTCCCCACTTCTTACATTACTCCATACTTTTAAAGTATCAACTACATTATATCCTCTTGTCCTATTATCTCTAATTATTCTTCTTAAAAGTCTATTATCTGTAGTAGGAAAACGATTATGAGAATCTATATTAAGTTCTGTTAAAGCCGATAAATATATTTTATATTTATTTTTAGCAGGTATTTCATTTAATACTTTAGGATTCAAAGCATGTATCCCTTCTATTAATAAAACATCATCTTTATCAAGTTTCAATTCTTTAACAAACTCTTTAACTCCTTCTTTAAAGTTATAAACTGGAGCCAGTACAATTTTACCTTCTAATAATTCATTTATTTGTTTTGTCAATAATTTATTATCTACCGCTTCAAATGCTTCATAATCCCTCTCCCCTTTTTCATTTAAAGGAGTCTTATCTCTATCAACAAAATAATCATCCATACTAATCATCTTAGGATTAAGCCCAAAACTCTTTAAATACATACAAAGTTTAGTAGTAGTTGTAGTCTTACCACTAGAAGAAGGTCCTGCTAGTAATATGATTTTTTTATCTTTCTTATTATCTACTATCTTTCTAGCAACAGAAAGTAATCTATTACTCTGTAATGTTTCATCTATTCTAATTAAATCTGCAATTTTACCACGACTAACAACATCATTTAAATCTGCAATAGTTTCTATTTTCATAAGCTTAGTCCACTCTCTACACTCTTTAAAGACTTTAAACATATTAGGATGATGTGTATAAGCTTTAATTTGATTATGAGAATACTCTGTAGGAAATTGTAATACAAAACCACTATCATCTACATATGTTAATTTAAATTCTTTTAAACTAGCTGTAGAAGGAGGCATCTGTCCATAAAAATAATTATAGTAGTTACTTAATCTATAAAGAGTTATATAAGTATTAGTATTATATTTCATAATTCTAGCTTTCGCTAAGTCATTAATACTCTCAAAATAATGTATAGCAGATATCCTATCTACACTAACTTTAGTAATAGCAAGATCCATCTCTACTAGTTTTAACATCTTTCTAGCAATTGTTTTAAGTATTGTTTCTGTAAGAGGAAAACTTGTTTTAATATAAATTCCCTTATCTAAAGAATGCATTACATAAACATTAGCATCTAGTCCAAATATCTCTTTAACAGCCACAACAAGTAAAAAGGTTAATCCTGCTATATGTGCTCTATTACCTATTTTAGAATTTAAATCATAAAAAGTTATCCCACATGGATCATTAACAACATAACTAAGTTCTTTATATACATTATTAACACTAGCAAGAATAATAGGAAAACGATAATCTTTCTGATATTCTTTACTAAGTTGTAATAATGTTATTCCACGAGGAACTGATTCTTCTTTACCATTTATTGTTACTTTAACATCTTCTATCACTTTTATCACCCTCTTAATTCTATATATGATTATATCAAAATTAACATACAAAGTCTAATAATTTTGCCACATCTTGTAAGGTATAATTTAAAGTTTATTTGGATATAGTAGAATTAGGTGATAATAATGAATTTAATACCCATGATTGTTGATAAAGAAATAAATGGTGAAAGAAGTTATGATATTTTTTCTAAGTTATTAAAGAATAGAATTATTATTTTAAGCGGAACTATTAATGACGAATCTGCAAATACTATTGTTGCAGAACTACTCTATTTAGACTCTCTAAATCATGAAGATATCTCTCTTTATATTAATTCCCCAGGTGGTTCTGTAACAGCAGGTTTCGCTATCTATGATACGATGAATTTAATTAAAAGTGATGTCTCTACTATTTGCATGGGACTTTCTGCATCCATGGCTGCTTTTCTTCTTTCAAGTGGAAAAAAAGGTAAAAGATATGCTCTTGCTAACAGTGAAGTTATGATTCATCAACCTCTAGGAGGAGCGGAAGGTCAAGCGACAGAAATAAAGATAGCCGCTGAACATATTTTAAAAACTAAAAAAAAGCTAAATAAGATTCTAGCTTTAAACACCAATCAAAAATTAGAAAAAATAGAACAAGATACAGAAAGAGATTATTTTCTTGAAGCTAAGGAAGCTAAAGACTATGGACTAATAGATAAAGTTATCTAATCTACAAACACTTTATCCATTAGCTTTTTTATTTTTTTCTTTCTCTGTTTAGTTTTCTTCTTATTAACAAAAACCTCTTTAGTATCACTATCTAAAGTAAGTACATCTCCTTCTTTAACAGAAGGAAGCTTATCTATTCTATAAGTCATAACCCTACCTTTATCTAGTTCAACTACTACTAAATTATTCTCTATTCTATCAACAATTACTTCCATAGGTTTAACATATTCACTAAATATAAAAAGCCCTCCTTTCCACATAATATCTCTTTCTAAAGACACTATAACAGAAAGAAAAGCTTTTGAAAAATTACGAAATTTCATTTTTAAGGAAATATTTACCAGCAATTTTTAAATTCCACTATAGCAATTTAACAATTCTAAGTTAAAATATAAGACAATTTTGAAAATTCAAACTTTTTTATTTTTTAACTCATAAAGTCCAGTTATGTTCAAGTATCAACAGTTCATACTTACAATAAACTTGGTGATTAAATTGGTAGAAGTTGGAAACAGAATGGCAATGCTACGCCATGACAATGATTTAAAACAAAAAGACGTTGCAAAAATATTAAATGTAAAAGAGAATACTTATTCTAAATGGGAAAAATGTTCTAATGATATACCTTTAGAAAAAATTAATGTATTAGCAAATTTTTATAATGTTAATTTAGATTATTTACTAGGAATATCTAATAAGATAGAACATTCAGAGAACTTAAAGATTAATTATCAAAAGATATGTGAAAGGTTATTAGAACTTAGAAAAGAAAATCACTTAACTCAAAACAAATTAAGTGACAAAATAGGCTTCTTTCAAACTACTTACTCTAGTTTTGAAACAGGAGTAAGACGTCCTACTACTTATAAATTACTTTATATCGTTAATTTTTATAATGCTTCTATAGATTATGTTGTAGGTAGAACAAATATAAAAAAAACTTATATATCAAAAACAACTAAATAATTGTAAATTAACTGAAAATATATTGACTAACGTTATCTAGTATGATACATTATAGTTAATGGGAGACTTGTTAACAAAATAAAAAGG
>CAMMBX010000059.1 GCA_946494345.1 uncultured Mycoplasmatota bacterium
AAGGAGAGGATATAAATGAGTAAAATAATTGGTATTGATTTAGGTACAACTAATAGTTGTGTCTGTGTATTAGAGGCTGGGGAGCCTAAAGTAATCCCTAATAAAGAAGGAGAAAGAACAACTCCATCAGTAGTTGCATTTAAAAATGGTGAAAGAATAGTAGGAGCTGCTGCTAAAAGACAAGCGATTACTAATCCAAATACTATTTCATCTATTAAGAGATTAATGGGTACTGATAAGAAAGTGGAAGCTGAAGGTAAGAAATATTCTCCTGAAGAGATATCTGCTATGATTTTAAGTAATCTTAAAGAGTCAGCTGAGGCTTATTTAGGAGAGGGTGTTACTAAAGCAGTTATTACAGTTCCAGCATACTTTAATGATGCTCAAAGACAAGCTACTAAGAATGCTGGTAAGATTGCAGGACTTGATGTTGAACGTATTATAAACGAACCAACTGCTGCTGCCCTTGCATATGGTCTTGATAAACAAGATAAGAACCAAACTATTCTTGTATATGACCTTGGTGGTGGTACATTCGATGTATCTATCCTTGAGTTAGGTGATGGTGTTGTAGAAGTTAGATCTACTAGTGGTAATAACCACTTAGGTGGAGATGACTTTGATCAAAAGATTATTGACTATCTTGTTAGTGAATTTAAAAAAGAAAATGGTGTTGACCTTACTAAAGATAAAATGGCTATGCAACGATTAAAAGAAATTGCTGAGAAAGCTAAGAAAGATCTTTCAAGTATGACAAGTACCCAAGTTTCTGCACCATTTATCTCACAAGGAGCAGATGGTCCACTTCACTTAGATATGACATTAACTCGTGCTAAATTTGAAAGCTTAATTAGTGATTTAGTTGATTCAACTCTTGAACCAGTTAGAAATGCTTTAAAAGATGCAGATTTGAAAGCTAAAGACTTAGATAAAGTAATCTTCGTTGGAGGATCAACAAGAGTTCCACTTGTATATGAAACAGTTAAGAAAGAACTTGGTATGGAACCATCTCGTGAAGTTAACCCTGATGAAGTAGTTGCTATGGGTGCTGCTATTCAAGGTGGTGTCTTAACAGGAGATGTTAATGATATCGTTCTACTTGATGTTACACCATTATCACTTGGTATTGAAACATTAGGTGGAGTTATGACAGTATTAATTCCAAGAAATACTACTATTCCAACAAGTAAATCAGAAGTATTCTCAACTGCTGCTGATAATCAACCTGCTGTTGATGTTCATGTATTACAAGGTGAAAGAAGTATGGCTGCTGATAATAAAACACTTGGTAGATTCCAACTTACAAATATTCCACCTGCACCAAGAGGAGTACCACAAATTGAAGTTAAATTTGATATAGATGCTAATGGTATTGTTAATGTTACTGCCAAAGACCTTGGTACTAATAAAGAGCAATCTATTACTATTACTTCATCTACAAATCTATCTGATGAAGAGATTGAAAGAATGAGAAAAGAAGCTGAAGAAAATAAAGAAGCTGATAAGAAACGTAAAGAAGAAGCTGACCTTAAGAATGAAGCAGAACAATTAGTTTTCCAAACTGAGAAATCACTTAAAGACTTAGGAGATAAAGTTGATAAGAAAGAAAAAGAGGAAGCAGAAGACTTAATTAAAGACTTAAGAGAAGCTTTAAGTAAAAATGACTTAGATGATATTAAAGCTAAGAAAGATAAACTACAAGAGAAAGCTATGGCACTTGCAACTAAAGTTTATGAAAACGTTCAAAAAGAAAATCAAGCAAATAGTAATGCTAGCGCAGATAATAGTAGTGATACATCAGATAAAAAAGATGATGTAAAAGATGCAGACTTTGAAGAGAAGTAGAAAAATTAAAAGTTCTAGGTAACTAGAACTTTTCTCTGATAAAGAGATAATAGAAAGGGCTAAATATGAAAGAATATAAAAATAGAAGCGAAGTAGAAGAAGAGTATAAATGGGATTTAAGTGAGTTTTTTGAAAGTAATGAGGCTTTTTTTAAAGCAAGTGAAGAAGTAGATAGTAAGATAGATATCTTTAATGACTATAAAGGTTGTACTAAAGATGCTAATAGACTTTATAAGTATTTAATTAAATTAAGAGAAGTAGAAACTATTATTGAGAAGATGGATGCCTATGCTTGGTTAAAGAATGATGAAGAGTTAGGTAAGAAAGAAAATCTTGAAATGCTTGCTAAAAGTAAAGATGCAGTTGCAAAAATTAACAATGTAAATAGTTTCTTTGAACCAGAACTATTAAAACTATCTAAAGATGAATTTGAAAACTTATTTAAAGAAAATAATAAACTAGAAGAGTATAGAGCCTACTTACAAGATATTTATAGAAATAAAGAACATACCTTAAATGAAAATGAAGAAAGAATTGTTAATTCTTTAGTAATGGCTACTAATAACTTCTCTGATATGTCTTCTACCTTACTAAATATGGAACATAATTATGGTAAAGTAACTCTTAAGGATGGCAAGAAAGTAACTCTATCAACAACTAATTCTAGATTCTTACAATCAAATGATAATAGAGAAACTAGAAAAGAAGCGAATACTAAACTTGCTAAGAAAGCTTTAGAATATGGTAGTACTTCTGCAGAACTACTTAATAGTTATGTTAAATTAGAAGATACTCTTGCAAATATCTATCATTTTAACGATAGTTTTGAAGCTCGTCTTTTTGAAGATAATCTTAATAAGAATATCTTTGATGTCTTATCTAAAACAACAAGAGAAGGTGTTAATACATTACAAAGATATTTTAAACTAAGAAAGAAAATACTTAAACTTGATACTTTATATAACTATGATTTGAATGCTAAATTAAGTCATTCTAAAAAAGAATACAGTATTCCTGAAGGTATTAAAACCGTAAGAGAAGCCTTAAAACCTTTAGGAGAAGAATATATTAGTAAGTATGATAAACTTATTAAAAATCGTAATATTGATTTCTGTGGTTATCCTGGTAAATGCAGTGGTGGATATAATCTAAGTATTCCTGCATGCGACTCACGTATTCTTATGAGTTATCATTATGATTTAGAGTCTTTATCTACTATCGCTCATGAAGCAGGACATCATATTAATCATCAATTTATTAGTGATAATAATCCTGTTCAGTATAGAAATACGGCTATAATCACTGCTGAAGTTACATCTCTAACTAATGAATTTTTATTATCAAACTATATCTTTAATAATGCGAAAGACAAAGAAGAGAAGGTTCTAGCCCTTGAAAACTCTCTAAACGTAATTGCAAGTAATTTATTTGGGGCAGTTAGAGAAGGAGATATGGAAAGACTAATGCATGATAAAGTTCATAATGGAGGAGCATTAACTAAAGAATATATGAATGAAATATGTGAAGAGTCTTTAGAATATTATTATGGTGATACTGTTAAGTTAAGCCCTTATGCTAAAGGAAGTTGGATATTTAGAAGTCATTATTATAGTAATTTTTACCTTTATAATTATGCCATTTGTGTAAGTGTGGCTTCATACTTTGCTTCTAAAATTACAGAAGGTGATAAAGAAACTTTAGACAAATACTTAAAATTCTTATGTATTGGCTCTGATATTTATCCACTTGATGCTTTTAAAAAGTTAGGGATATCTTTAGAGAATGAAAATATTTATAAAAATGCTATTATCTATTTTGATAAATTAATTTCTATGTTAGAAAGTCTATATTAGAAGGAAGGTGTAGTATATGGCAACTAAAAGAGACTATTATGAAGTGTTAGGTGTTTCTAAAACTGCTACTAAAGATGAGATAAAAAGTGCTTTTAGAAAGCTTGCTAAGAAATATCATCCAGATATAAGTAAAGAAGAAAATGCGGAAGAGAAGTTTAAAGAAGTACAAGAAGCATACTCTGTTCTTAGTGATGATAATAAACGTCGTCAATATGACCAATTTGGTCATGCTGGTGTAAATGGTCCTGGAGCATCAGGAGGAGCTGGCTTTGGTGGTGGTTTCTCTGGAGCAGGTTTTGGTTTTGATGCAAGTGATTTAGGCGATATCTTTGATGACTTGTTCGGTGGTGGCTTTGGTTTTGGTGGCTCTAGTAGTAGAAGTCGTGGTAGTAGAGCAAGAAGAGGTAGTGATATCTTAATGCAAGTAGAACTTTCTTTTGAAGAAGCTATCTATGGCTGTGAGAAAGATTTTGACTTAGATGTAGTTACAGAGTGTGATAAATGTAGTGGTTTGGGTGGCTTTGGAGAAGAGACTTGTAAAAGATGTCATGGTAGTGGAACTATTACCAGTGAACAAAGAACAATCCTTGGTTCATTCATGACTAAAACAACTTGTCCAGAATGTAATGGTAAAGGTAAGACTTATAAAGAAGTTTGTAGTAAGTGTCGTGGTAAAGGACAAGTTAAATCTCATAAAACTATTACTGTAAATGTACCAAGTGGTATTGATAATGGTGAAAGACTAAGAGTACCAGGTAGAGGTCATGCTGGAGAAAATGGTGGCTCATCAGGTGATTTATACTTAGAGTTCCATATTAAAGAACATAAATATTATGAAAGAGATGGTCTTGATATTTATCTAGAAGTACCTATTAATATGGCTGAAGCAGTACTTGGTTGTAAAAAAGAAATACCTACAATCTATGGTAATGTTAAATTAACTATACCAGGAGGTACTGATAGTGGAGATAAACAAAGACTTAAAGGTAAAGGTATTAAAGATTCTACTAGTAGAAAGACAGGAGATATGTATGTTATCTTTAAAGTGGTTACTCCTAAGAAGTTATCAAGAGACCAAAAGAAATTATTTGAATCTTTATCTAAAACAGATTTAGATGATAGCGAGATAGATAGATTTACAAGATTTACTAAAAATAATGATTAAACTTATAGAGAAAAAGTTACGAAAATTCGTAACTTTTTTATTACTTTCTTCCTTGCTATCTAGAAATCAATATGATACTATATTTATAGGAACATTTAATAGTTGGGTGAAGCCTCAGAAAGGAGGCTTATAATGAACAAGAAAGATTCTTTAATTTTTTCTCTAGTAATTATGTTGTTTCTTCAAGATATCTTGCTGTTACTCGCAATACTTTCTCTAAGAAGATAGAAACCACCTAACTTAGCTATGGTTTAGGTGGCTCTTACTAAAAAAATAGGGGCACACTCAACAAGCGAATATTAAGTGTTCCTTTTATATTGTATGAAAATTTTTCTTACATATACATCTTATCACATAAGTAACTTTAATGCAAGTACCTTTTTCTTTACTTTTGGCCTAAAACATGATATAATATAGACTGCTTAAAGAAGGGGGTATATTATGAGTATATGGAAGAAAGAAACTAGTTTTAATTATGATCTTTATGAAGAAGTAGATTCATTTTTTGAAAATTTAAAAGGTCAAAAAGAAGTAGAATATCGTGAAGGACAACATATGCTTGCTTTAGACGTTTTAGATGCTCTTAAAAATAAAGAAATGTTATTAATAGAGGCAGGTGTTGGTATTGGTAAATCTTGGGGTTATTTAATTCCTTTGTTATATGCCAGTAAAGATAAAGAAAAATTTAAAGGTTTCTTGATTTCAACCTCTTCTATCGCTTTACAAGAACAGTTAAAAGATGAAGTAGAAAAGCTTTCTAAGATGTTAAATATAGATATTCCTGTTACTATTGCTAAAGGACGTAATAACTATATATGTCAGAAAAGACTTATATCTTATATGAAAAAACATAGCGATGATGAAATGTTAAATAAATTATTAGAAAAAGTAGAACAGGGAGTTGTTGATAAAGAAGAGTACAAAGAAATACCAAATAAGGTATGGAAAAATATAAATGTTAATCATGTAAATTGTGCTAGTTGTCTTCATAAAAAAGACTGTGGTTATATGTTAAAACGTGAAAGTTTTCCTACTGCAAACTATGTAATATGTAATCATGATTTATTAGTTGAATCTTTAAAAAGAGATAGTAATGACTCAATATTAAAAGAACCTTCCATATTAGTTATTGATGAAGCTCATAATTTAGAAGATAAAATTAGAAATTCATATCAAGGAAGTATTTCTAAAAATAAACTTGAAGCTTTAATCATTAATATCTCTTGTATGATTAATGATGATTTAGATTTTTATGAAGATAATCCAATTATTACATCATTAAATAATGTTTTTAGACTAATTAGTCTTAATGCTAAAAATAAGTATCGTAGAAATGCTAAAGAAGATATAGAAGTCTTTGATGAAGAAATTAGTGGTTTTGATATATCTTTTAAATTAAAAGAAGCGATAATTGATTTAGATAATAAACTTGAGACTTTGATTATAGAAACTAGTAACTATAGATATTTAGATAAAAAGATTATTAACTATATTAACATTTTAAAAAACTATGTTAATATCTTTAGAGATTTAATCAAAAATAATAGTGATAATATTTATTGGGTATCTTTTATATCTAATACAAATGAACATGTTAGTTTAGAGTACGTAAGAAAAGATATTGCTAAAGAAGCGTCAAGATTATTAAGTAATAATAATTATGGTAAAGTATTTACTTCTGCAACTATTACTACTAATGGTAATTATAATTTCTTTGCTGATAGTTTAAATCTTAATGAAATAAAAGGTATTCCTTTAATAAAAGAGTTTCCTCAGGATTCTCCATATGATTATCATAATAATGCTCTTTTATATTTAGCAAGTGATGTTATCTCATCTAAAAGTAAAGATCATAGTCTATACTTAGATTCTCTTGCTTTAAAAATAGATGAGTTAATAAATATTACTGAAGGAAGAAGTTTAGTATTATTTACATCAAAAGAAGATATGAAGCAAACATATCAAAGAGTTAATCTTAATAATCATAATTTTAATATTATGTTACAAACTGATGATGTTAATATAGATGATTTGAAAGCAAGATTTATGGAAGATAAAAATTCAGTATTATTTGCAACAGGATCATTTTATGAGGGAATAGATATTAAAGGAGAGGCTTTAGAAAATGTTATAATTGCTAAATTACCTTTCCCTGTAGTCAATCCTATTATTGAAGAAAAAGCTAGTCGTTTTGTTGATGGCTTTAGCGAAGTATATTTACCCCTTATGTTAATTAAATTAAAACAAGGAGCAGGAAGACTAATTAGAAGTTCTACTGATAAAGGGATAGTTTCAATATTAGATGCTAGATGTAATGAATATAAAGAAGATATTTTAAATTCATTACCTTTTACAAATGTTACTGATAATATAAAAGATGTAGAAGAGTTTTCTTTAAATAAATTAGGACATGCTATGATAAAAAAAGGTGAATTCTCAAAGTAAATGCCCGTGACAAAATAAGTGATATCAATAGACAAG
>CAMMBX010000060.1 GCA_946494345.1 uncultured Mycoplasmatota bacterium
ACTAGATTTTATCTAGGGTTGCAAGGGTTTTTATATTAAAACTGTCAAACTAGGGATATTTTATATAAAAGGTAGGCAAGTTTATATTAAAGCTTATCTTAAAGAAAGGAGGGAATAAAAGATGAGTAAGGTTAAAAAAATCTTAGGAGTAACTATGGTTAGTCTATTTGCTTTCGTCCCATTTTTAAATGTTTCTGCTCAAACAGAGTGGACTTTAAAAGATTGGGAAACAGAAAATGGTGATTATGGTAGTGTAACTGCAGTAGATGATAATATCACTAATATTAAAGGCAGTGGTTACGAAAATGAAACTGGAATGTTCTATGGACCATATAGTATGAAAAGTGAAGCGAAATTAGTAGATGGTATTACAGAAGATGTATACATTGAATTAAATAAAGATAATATGACTCACGGCGAACTATTTGGCTTAACTATGTCATTAAATGATGAAAGTGATAGTTATGCTACAGAATTACTTGTAGAAACTCAAAAAGTCAATGATGATTATCTTGTAACTGTAGGACTAGATCCTAATTTTAAGGCCACTATTTCAGAAGATGGAGTATATACATATAGATATACCGCTACTTTAGAAGATGGTAAAACTTATCTTCAATTTTCTATATTAAAATGGGATGAAGTAATCGCTTCAACTACAAAAATTGATATGGGAGAAACAACTGCTGTAAGTGCAGGATATATGTGGTTTTGTAGTATAACTGCTGCTAATGGTATAAATGTTTATACAACATTACCAGAAAAACCATCAGAAGAAATTCCTGTACAACCAGTAGAACCAATTGAAGAAGTTACAACACCTAATACAACTATAGAAGAAGAAAATCCTAATACATCTGATAGCATTGTTTTAACTATTGGTATGCTAGTAGGATCACTTACTATAGTAGGCTTTGGTATAAAAGCATTAAAAAAAAGAGCTTAGGTTAGAAGCTCAGGTATTATAGGCGATTAGATTAAATTCTAATTGCCTTTTTTCTTCATATCAACTCGTAGTGGCAACAAAGCATCTTTAGGTTTCAAAAAAACTTATAAGGTTCAACATCCAAAATTTTAGATAAATCCTCAATAATGTCAAAACTAGCAGAATGTTGACCACGTTCCATTCTACTAACATAATTAGTAGAAACATCTAAAAGCTCTGCAAGTTTTTCTTGAGTATACTTTTTCTTAAATCGATAATATCTAACATTTTTTCCAAAGGCTTTCTTAAGCTCCATAGCATCACCCCGCCTATAACTACACTTAATATGATACTTTTTTTCTTTTCTATACTAAACAACTTTTCAGGTTTACAAAAAATATACAATGTATAAAAAAACAATTATTTAATCATTATTAGTTCAGGAGATGATTAAATGTTTGGTAAAGCTAGTAATAAAGTATTAATAAGTGGGGTATCAACCTCTGAACTAAAAGTATTAACTAGTGAAGAAATGACAGAGCTATTTAAAAAAATGCAAAATGGAGATCCTTTCGCTAGAAACGATTTAGTAAATGGTAATTTAAAATTAGTTTTAAGTATTTTAAGAAAAGTAAATAGTAAAAATGAAAATTTAGATGATTTATTTCAAGTAGGCTGCATAGGTTTAGTAAAAGCTATTGATAACTTTGACTTATCGCATGAAGTTAAGTTTTCAACTTATGCTGTACCTATGATATTAGGAGAAATAAAAAGATATTTGCGGGATAATAATAGCATTAGAGTTAGTCGATCTACAAGAGACTTAGCATATAAGGCATTAAGATTAAAAGAAGATTATTTTAAAGAAAAAGGAGAAGAATTAGATATTGACAAAATAGCAGAATCCTTAGATGTAACTACTTATGATGTTATTTTTGCTTTAGAATCTTTAAAAGATCCAATATCAATGTTTGAACCTATTTATAATGATGGTGGTGATACAATCTATGTTTATGATCAAATAGAAGATAAAAAGAAAACAGGAAGTGTTATGGAAGAACATCTCGCTACAACTGATGCAGTTGAAGCTTTAAATGAAAGAGAAAAACATATATTAAATGAACGATACATAATTGGAAAAACTCAAATGGAGATTGCTAAAGATATGGATATTAGTCAAGCCCAAGTATCAAGGCTTGAAAAAAATGCTATTAAGCAGTTAAAGAAAACATTAAGATAAGCATAGAATATTATTTTTTTACATATCCTTAAGTAGTTAGAAGAGTGATATTATGAGACTTTCCGATTTGCAAAGTAAAGATATAGTTAATATTGTAGATGGTAGAAATATTGGTAATATTATAGATGTAAAATTTGATGAAAAAAGTGGTTCTATCATTAGTTTAATTGTCGAGACAAAAGGTAAATTTATGTCCTTTAATAAAAATGAAGATACAGAAATTAAATGGCAAAGCATTGAACGAATTGGTGAAGACGTTATTTTAGTAAGACTTGGTAATTAAAGATGAATAAAAAGAAAATATATCTTCTGCTAGGGTTATTAGTACTTTCTTTTAGCATTGCTCTATACTTTACTTTTGTAACTGGAAAAGGACTAGAAAAAATAATTGTTAACTATGCTACTACAGAAACAGAGCGTATCGCTAATGTAATATTAAATGATGTGGTTAACTTAGATGAAAATAACTTTGATTCTGACTTTTTTGAAATAAGTCGTAATAGTGATGGTAATATTGAACTAATCAATTTTGATACAAAAGTTACAAATGAACTATTAAAAGAAATAAATGAAAAAGCGATGAAACGTCTTAGTGCATTAGAAAAAGGTAATACTGATGATTTAGAATTATCAGACTCTCTAAAAGGAACAAGACTTACATTTTTAGATGATGGAGTAGTTTGTGATATTCCTTTAGGAGTTCTATTTCATAACTCTCTAATCGTTAATTTAACCGCTAGTATTCCTATTAGATTCTCATTTATTGGCACAGTTAGTAGTAATTTAGTAACTAATGTTAAAGAATATGGTTTTAATAATGCTTTAATAGAAGTAGGAATAGAAGTAACTATTAAAGAAAAAATAACAATGCCTCATTCTACTGAAAGTATTCCAATTAAGACCAAGATTAATTTAGTTACACAAATAGTACAAGGCGGTGTTCCTGAGTATTACAATGGTTCATTTCAATCAAGTTCTGCTGTTTTCTCTAGCAAATTCAAATAAATATATGTTAAAATAGAAACAGCAGGTGATAGGAATGTATAAACTATTAGATAATGATTATAAAATAGTTAAAGGAAAAGAAAATTTTAATTATGAAGAAGTAAAATATCTTTTTACAGATTATTTTTTAGAATTTGATTATGTTTTTGGTGATTATTCTTACGGAAAATTGCGCCTTAAAGGTTTTAATGATAGTGAAAATAAAAGAGTAAAGAAAATTAATGATATAAAGTATTTAGATACATATATAAAAGAATATTGTGCCCCAGGATCCAAGATATTTCTCTTGAAAAAAGAAAAAAATAGCCAAAATAATAAAAAAGTATAAAAATAGGGGTTTCTATTTCTTTTTTTTTATGCTAAAATTATTTATAGAATAGTAAAGGGAGGAAAAAACAAGGATGAATGATAAGAAGAAAATGACTTTATCAATTATAGGTGAAGATGGTTCTATTGATGAAGTAGAAGTTGTTATTGCTTTTGAATTTAAAGATACAAAAAAAGAATATGTTGTTTATACAAAAAATGAGAAAGATGAAAACGGTAATGTAACTGTTTATGTTTCAAATGTAGATAGGAGTGGAGAAACTCCAAAACTATATGGCATAGATGATGAAGATGAATGGAACAGAGTAAAAGATGTATTAAGAAAATTATCAAAAAAAGAAGACTAAATAGATAGTATTGGTAATTAGTTGGAGGCGATATAACATGAGTGAAAAACTAGATAATGATGTTTTCAAAATTAAAAGAATAGATGGAGAGGCTTTATCAGGTGATGCGAATAAGCTAAAGTTACTAGTAACTTCTTATAGTATTATAATGGAAGTCCAAGAAGCATATATTGAAGAAGAAATAGCTGCTAAAGAAGAAGAGAAAAGAAGCAAAACAGTCCAAAGTAATATAAAAAATTCAAAAAATGAAATATCAGAACTTACTAATGAGTTAAATAGTCTATATGATATTTATACTGATTTTACTGAAGCACACAAAAGATTTGTCGATTATGCTAAAAAGGCTTTAAGCTTACCTGAAGAAAATCTTAAAGAGTTAGTAGAAAAGGGCTGGACAAAAATAGAAGGTAAAAAAGTAACCCTAAAAGGTGTCCAATCAGCTGCTGATAAAGCACAGTCAGTCATAAGCGATGCTCAAAGTGCTAATCTTTTCTCTAATATAGATACTAATGCTATTAAAGAAGAAGTGGAAAAAGTTATAAACGAATATGATTACACTCCTGATAAAGCTTCTGAAGAAACTAAACCACTTGATACATATATTGAAGAGAATATCGATGCCAATAATATTGAAAGTGAATCAAAAGATATGGCTACTTATATTAAAGAAGAAGTTGATAAGAGAAAAGCTCAAGAAATAGATGATTCTGATATAGATGATATTATAAGTTTCTCTGGTAAAGGAAGTTTAGATGATATTTTCTCAAAAGCTGATAACGTTAGTAATCCTGAAAGTAAAAAAGAAGAGCCAGAAACAAAAGAAGAAAATACCGCTACAGCAACAGCATCAAGTAATGACCCAATTGATTTCAGCGGTGATAAATCAATTCAGGAAACTATTGAGTCTTTAGAAAGAAGAAATCAAGAATTAACATCTAAAGAAGAAGAATTGAATGATATTAAATTAAGTATGGAAGATCAAGAAGCAGAAGCTATAAGAAAAAGAGATGAAGCTAAAAAAGCTAGCGAAATTGCTAAACAAAAAGCTTTAGAACAAAGAAAACAACTAGAAGAGTACAGAAGCTATATGCCTAGAGTAGAAGAATTAAGAAACGCTAATAAAGAGCAAGAAAAAAGAAACAGTGCTATAGCTGAAGAAGTAAACAAAAAAAGAGCTTACTTAAATTCTATAAAAGAAGAAACACTAAGATTTGAAAATGAAACCTCTAAATATGAAGCAGAAAATAAAGAAACAATTAAAGAGTACAAAAAACTATTAGCAAGTATTTATGGTACTGATGATGAGGAAATGACTGGTGGAGAAGAACATAAAACTAAATAATATGTTCTTTTTTTGATGAAAAATTCATATAGTTTACTGAGGTTTTAGATATGAAGAATACTCTTTTTTATTACTATCATCTTAATCCGGAAAAAATCATAAAAAAGGACAATTATTATTATTTTGAAATTGATAACTATACCTACTATCTCTGTTTAGCAAATAAACCTATAGAATATATTAATGAATTATTAGTACTTAATAAAAGCCTTATTAATAGTAATTTCATGATAATTATGTTAAACATTAACAAGCAAGCTATAAGTTTAATTAATAATTATTACTATATCCTTTTTAGAGGAATAAAAGGCCATAATTTTGATATTAAAGATTTTTATTATCCAATATATTGCTATGGAGAAAATCTTAATTTAAAGCTATTAAATCATAGTAATTGGGGAAATCTATGGAGTAGCAAAATAGATTATTTTGAGTATCAAAAAGAATATATCAAAGTAAAGTACAAAATACTTTACCAAACTTTAGATTATTTTATAGGATTAAGTGAAAATGCTATTAGTTATTTCTATGCCACAAATACCTATTTAAACAAAGAATATAATGATAATTTAGTAGTAGCAAGAAGAAGAATAGACTTAGAAGATCAAAGCTTCTATAATCCTCTAAATATTGTTATAGACAACAAAGCAAGAGATAGTTCCGAGTTTCTTAAGTATCTTTTTATTAAAGATACTTATACATATGATTTTTTAGATGAGTTTTTAACAAACTTAAATTACAGTTCATATCAGTATGGCCTTTTAATATCAAGACTTTTATTTCCTAGTCATTATTTTGATATTTATGAAAAAATAATAAATGGAACTATAAAGGAAAAAGAGATAGTCAAAATTTTAAATAAAACAGAAGAATATGAAAGATTTTTAAAATATATTTATGATTTTATAAACACAAAAAAGCCAATTTTAAAAATAGACTGGCTAGATTCTTAATTAATATTTCTTACTTCTTTAACTTCTGGTATTTCATTCATAATCATTTGTTCAATTCCATCTTTTAAAGTAACATCTAAGAAAACACAGTCAGAACAAGCTCCTCCAAGACTAACATAGACAATACCATCTTCAAATTTAACATATTCTAATGTTCCACCGTCACTAATTAAAAAGGGTTTTAATTCATTTATTATACTTTTAATTTTATCTTCAATTTTCTCATTTCCCATCATCGTAGTCCTCGCTTTCAATGTTATTAAATCTATTATAGACACATTTATTAAGAATGTAAAGGTTGTAAGAATCCCCATTTTTTGATATAATATACTTAGAGGTTAATTGTATGGAGAAAGAATATAAAGAAGGTTCCATTGTATTAGGGACAGTTACAGGTATAAAAGATTATGGTATCTTCGTGAAATTAGATAATCATCACAATGGACTTATACATATTTCTGAAATAGGAAATCATTATATAGATGACTTAAATAAATATGTTGAATTAAATGAGTTAATAAGAGTAAAAATAATAGAAAAAAGTAGTGAAAATATGTTTAAGTTAAGTATAAAAAATGTTGATTATAGAATTACAAAAAGAAATGGAAGCAAGATAAAAGAAACTGAAAAAGGGTTCAATACTTTAGCTTTACACCTTGATTATTGGATAAATAGAGAGCTAGAAAGTCTAAAAAAGTAAAAAAAATCCAAAAATGTTTCAATATTTTATTGACATTCCTGCAATTAACTGGTATATTTAATTCTGTCAAACGGTTTTGGGCGATTAGCTCAGTTGGTTAGAGCACTTGCCTTACAAGCAAGGGGTCATAGGTTCGAGTCCTATATCGCCCACCATTATGTTGCCGAAATAGCTCAATTGGTAGAGCAACTGATTTGTAATCAGTAGGTTACGGGTTCGATTCCTGTTTTCGGCACCATTTTATTATGTCGGAGAGATAGCGAAGTGGCTAAACGCGACAGACTGTAAATCTGTTCCTTCGGGTTCGATGGTTCGAATCCATCTCTCTCCACCATAGTTTATATAGAATATATTATTGCCTCGTAGCCAAGTGGTAAGGCATCAGACTTTGACTCTGACATGCGTTAG
>CAMMBX010000061.1 GCA_946494345.1 uncultured Mycoplasmatota bacterium
AATCAAAATATGGTAAGTTAGGTAATACTAACTTTACAGGTACAAATAAAGAGATATATCAAAATAAAAGTGACCAATACATAACAGGATGTAGTTATGGAAGTCCAAGTAATGAAAACACTGATTATGGATGCCAATATACATATGATGAGAGCATAGGAGGAACAGGATCCTCAACCACAGGAACAATCTTTGGAATATATGATATGAGTGGAGGAACCTGGGAGTATGTTATGGGAAATTATAATGATATAGTTGCAAGTAGTGGTTTTATAAATATGCCAGAGGATAAATATTATGATAAATATACAAGTACTGATGTAAATACAGCTTGCAATGGTAATAACTGTTTATCTCATTCTTTATTAGAAACAAGTGGCTGGTATAATGATGGAAATATTATGATCAATGAAACATATCCGTTTTTAGTACGTAGTTATAAATATAGCTATTCGGCTGCTGGTATTTTTAGTTTTAGTGATTTAAATTCTACTGGTGATATTTTTAGCGATACATCTTTCCGTCTAGTAGCAACAATAAAGTAGAACTTCCATAAAATTATAAAAAAAGTTAAAAAAGTATGAATTTTGTAAATTGACCATAATTTTTATAGGCAATTTTGTAATTTCAGGGCCTCAATTAAGCAAATTGAGGGCCTTTTTTCTTATGAATTTACAATATTTGCTTTTTGCACTTTTTTTCTTATTCTGTTAGTATCTTAACTGGAAAGGAGGAAAAGAAATGACTTTTACTTATCGTCATAAGAAAGAAATTATTCTTTGTGCTTTAGGACTTGTTTTGCTATTAGTCATAGGTACTATCTTTATCTATAAAAATTATAATAATAAAGATAATACTAAAGAAAATATTGTTTTAAATACAAAGAAAAATGAAAAGCAGGATAAAGAGGAGGAAGAAGAACAAGAAGAAACTTACTATCAAGTTGATATTAAAGGAGAAGTTAATAATCCTGGAATATATACTGTTAAAGTTGGCAGCAGAGTAATTGATGTCATTAGATTAGCAGGCGATTTAACTAGTGAAGCTGATACTTCAGTATTAAACTTATCTAAAAAAGTAACTGATGAAATGGTTATTGTTGTCTATAGTTATGATGAAGTAGAAAATTTCACCGAAACTAAGGAGAAAGAAGAAATAGAACAAGAAGCTTGTTTAAATCAAAATGAAATCATTAATGGTGCTTGTATTAAAGATGCTGAAACTGATAGTAGTTCAAGTAGTGTAGTTATTAGCGGTAAATTATCATTAAATAATGCTACAATTGAGGAATTAATGACACTTCCTGGAATTGGTGAAGCGAAAGCTGAAGCTATTATAAAGTATCGGGAAGAAGTAGGAGCATTTCAAAATATTGAAGAATTAAAAGAAGTAAATGGTATAGGAGACGCTATTTTTGATCAAATTAAGGAAAATATTACTATTTAAATCTATTTATATTGCATTATTTATATTTAGTTTAATTTATCTTGTTATTTATATAAACATAGACTTTACTTCGAAGTTTAATGGAAACGAAAGGAGGATAACTGGCGAAGTTAAAGATATTAAATATCAAGGTAATAAAATGACACTGACACTTAAATCAAAAGAAAAACTTATTGCCACATATTATTTTGATACTAAAACTGAATTAAATAAAACAAAAAAAGAACTATCATTAGGAGATACTCTTATCTTAGAAGGAGAGTTAGCTAAACCTACCTCCAGTAAGAATTTCTATAGTTTTTCCTACCCAGCCTACCTAAAATATCGAAAAATTTTCTATACAATGAAAGTATCAAACTTTTATATTAAATTTAAAAATAGTAATATTTTAAATAATATTAGGAATTCAGTCAGAAACCATATAAGTAATAATAAAGTAGGGAGTTATATAAAAATATTCTTCTTAGGAGATAATACTTCCTTTAATACCACTTTAGAAGATAATTTTAGAAATCTCGGTATATCACACCTCTTTGCTCTATCAGGAACACAAATAAGTTTTATTATTGCTGTTTTAAATATTATATGCAAAAAATCTTTTTCCGTAAAAAATATGCTATTAATATTTAGCATACTACTCCTTTATTATTTAATAATAGATGCTTGTGCTGCCATTGATAGAGCTTTAATTTTTAGTTTAGTGTTTTCTATAAATAAGGCTTTTAATTTGGAAATAAAACCTCTTTTCTTAATTCTATTATCTTTAAGTATACTTATACTTATAAACCCTTATTATATTTATGATGTTGGTTTCCAATACTCAACGATTATTAGTTGTACATTAATACTATGTATGCAAAATAAGAAAAGTAAAGGTAAGATAATAGACTTATTAGAAGTATCATGGGTAAGCTTCTTAGTTAGTTTGCCCATTTCTTTATATAACTTTTCTTATATTAATCCTCTTAGCATAATTTATAATCTATTCTATGTGCCATTCATTAATATTATAATATTTCCTTTATCAATTGTTTGTTTCTTTATACCACACTTATCTTTTATCTTAGAATTTTTTATAAATATTTTTGAATCAAGTGTAACAATTCTATCTAACATTGATATAGGTTATATTACTTTAGCAAGATTTAATATAATCTATTATTTATTATACTATGTATTTATATTTAGTTATTTATTCTTAAAAGCAAAGAAAAGATTATTTCTCCTCTTAATATTATTGATGGTAATTATTCATTACTATTATCCAAAACTCCTACCAAAAGATGCTTTATATATGATAGATGTAGGACAGGGAGATTCTTTTCTAATAACATCTAATAATAAAACAATGTTAATAGATACAGGTGGTGTTATGAATTATTATCAAGAAGAGTGGATGCAGTATGAAAAGACAAGTAGTGGTAAATACTTAGTTACCTTTTTAAATCAATTAGGAATAACAAAACTAGATTATTTAATCTTAACTCATGGTGACTATGATCATGCTGGAGAAGCTTTAACAATCATGAGTGAGATAAAAGTAGAAAATGTTTTCTTTAATGGAAATGAACTAAATTCATTAGAAAAAGAAATTTGGAATAATTCTTCTCATCATTATAAACTAGAAGAAGGAGATAGTTTTACTTTAGGTAATTTTAATTTTCTAGTTATTTCTAATACATATAAAGACGAAAATGACAGCAGTTTAGTTTTATATAGTACTGTTTTTGATAAGAGTATATTATTTATGGGAGATGCAAGTATTAAAAGTGAAGAGTATATATTAGACAATTATGATATAAGTGATATTACGATACTAAAAGTAGGACATCATGGTTCTAGAACTAGTAGTAGTGAAAAGTTTATTAATAAAGTTAATCCTACTTATGCTTTAATATCAGCAGGACTTAATAATAAATTTAATCATCCTCATAAAGAAGTAGTAGAAACATTAATTAATAATGGCTCAACAATTTATAATACTGTGGTAAATGGAATGGTTATGTTTGATTTTACTAGTAATAAAATTAAAATTTACACATGATAGAAAGCCCTAGGAAAAACTAAAAAACAAACTCCAATAAGAAACGACAAATTATTCGCTTCTTTTTTTATATACTTGAAACGGTGGTAGGAATGAAAGTATATTTAGATCTAATATTCTTTATTAATTTCATGTTTGATTTACTCCTTTTAATGACAGTTAGTATAGAATGCAAAGTCTTTTCTAAAAGAAGAAAACTACTTATCTCTTCCTTCTTGGGAAGCCTTAGTACATTTCTTTTATTCCTACCCTTAAATAATTTTTCTTTATTTCTTTTTAAAGTAGTAATAAGTATCATTATGATTCTTGTAGGTTTTAAAATAACATCTAAAGAACTATTTTTTACTCTCATTAAAAGTCTTTATGGCAATAGTATTATCTTAGGAGGTCTTATCTATTTTTTAAATAATCAATTTAGTTATAAACAAAAAGGTTTTATTTTTATCCATGATGGTACTAGTTTAAACTTAATAATTATTTTAGTTTTTAGTCCTATTATCTTCTATTTATATCATAAAATGATGGTGAGAGAAAAAAAGAAAAAAGAACTATTGCACAAAGTGTCTATTAAATGCAAAAAAGGTTCTATTAATACATTAGGATTCTTAGATACAGGTAATAACATAAAAGACCCTTATAAAAAACGTGGAATTATTCTTGTTGATCCTAGTGAATTAAATCTTAATTTAGAAGAAGCTATTTTAGTACCATTTAAAACAGTAGAATCTAATGGTTTACTTAGATGTACAGAAATAGAGGAATTAAGAATAGATGATAATTTAATTACTAATAAATATTTATTAGGAGTAAGTCCTAAAAATATTGATATAAAGGGAGCGACTTGCTTACTTCCTAATATAATAGAGGAGGAACTTTAAATGATTAGTTTACTTTATTTAGTAGCATTTTTACTTGATAAGTCTTATGAAATTTTTTATGTAGGTAGTAGTGATATCTTACCAGAACCATTATCTAAAGAAGACGAAGAAGCCTATCTTGTTATGGCTATGGATGGAGATATTCATGCTAGAGATGTCTTAATAGAACATAACTTAAGATTAGTAGTCTTTCTTGCTAAAAAGTATGAAAATACAAAGGTTGATCTAGAAGATTTAGTAAGTATAGGTACAATTGGTCTTATAAAGGGAATAAATACTTTTAAACCTGATAAAAATATAAAACTTGCTACCTATGCCTCACGTTGTATTGATAATGAAATCCTTATGTATTTAAGAAAGATTAAAAAATCTAAAACAGAAGTTAGTATAGATGCTTCTTTAAGTTTAGATGCTGAAGGTAATGAATTACATCTTGAAGATATTTTAGGAACAGAAAAAGATATAGTAACTAAAGGAATAGAAGAAGAAACAGATAAAAAATTAATGTTAGAAGAAGTAATGAAGTTAAATCCAAGAGATAGAGATATTATCATATTAAGATATGGACTAATGGGACATAACGAACTAACTCAAAAAGAAGTAGCAGAACTTCTTGGTATTAGTCAATCATATATTTCAAGAATAGAAAAGAAAGTGATTAGGAGGTTAAAGAATATAGTTAAGTATTCATAAGAATTATGAGAAATGAAAAAGATGAATTAATAAAAATGAGATATTTATATAAAATGAAACAAAATAAATATTTGGGAATAGTTAATAATGATATAGATTTTAAAAATAAATACTTTAAAAGTTTAGAAGACTTTAAAAGAAAATATATAGGAGTTAAATAGAAATATTTAATTCTTTTTAGTTGACTTTTATTTTCAGTTTTACTATAATTTTATTGATAATAATTATCAATAAGGTGTTAGATATGGAAAGAAATACAAAGCAAAGACAAGAGATAATAGAAACATTAAAAGCTTGTTATGATCATCCAACTATTAAAGAGTTATATGATTTAATAAAAAAGAACCACAAAAATATAGGGCAAGCGACTATTTATAGAACTATTAATAATCTTGTAAAAGAAGATGTGATTAGAAGAGTAGAATGTCCTGATGGTATTCATTATGATTATAGAAAAGATCATTATCATTTTTATTGTCTTAAATGCTCTAAGATTACTGATGTTTTCCTTGATAACAAAATAATTGATAATTTATTATTATCTTCTAACTTAAATAACATAAAACATGTTAACTTAGTATTTGAAGGTATATGTGATAGTTGTAAAGGAAAGAGTAGTTATGAAATTAAGTAAGGCAGTTAGACTTGATGAAAACAATATTGCAATTAAAAGGATAAATGAAAGATGTATAGACTGTGGTAGATGTAAAACTATTTGTCATGATATTGTAGGAATTAACTATGATGAAAAATGTAGGGAAGCAGTATGTATAAACTGTGGACAGTGTATTTTAAATTGTCCTGTAGGAGCTTTAGTTCCTAAGTATGATTATAAAAGAGTCTTAGATTATCTACATGATACAGAAAAAATAGTAACTATTTCTATCGCTCCTGCTGTTAGAACTTCTATTGGTGAAGGCTTTGGTTTAGAACCTGGGACCTTTTTAGAAAAAGAGTTAGTTGGAGCATTAAAAGAAGTAGGCTTTGATTATGTTTTTGATGTAACATTTGGCGCTGATATGACTGTTATGGAAGAAGCGATGGAGTTAGTTAATAGATTAAAGAATAAAGGAACTCTTCCGATGTTTACCTCATGCTGTCCTTCATGGGTTAAATATCTAGAAATATATCATCCTGATAAGATAAGTCATTTATCTACTGTTAAAAGTCCTATAGGAATACAAAGTTCTGTTATTAACACTTACTTTTTAAAGATGATGAATATACCAAAAGAAAAAATAGTTAATGTGGTAGTAGCACCTTGTACTACTAAAAAGTTTGAAATTAGAAGAACAGAGATGGGTATGGATATTGCAATTACTACTAGTGAGTTAGTTATGCTTTTGAAAGAATCAGGTATTGATATTAAAAAGATAGAACCTAAAGAGTTTGACTCTCTTCTATCTAAAGGAAGCGGTGCTGGTCTTATCTTTGGTAGAAGTGGAGGAGTAGCTGAATCAGTTTTAAGATGTGTTAACTATATTTTAACTGGAAAAGACAAAATTATTAACTCTATAACTATTGAAGAAAATGAAAAAAGTGGTAAAATAAAGAAGACTACTGTTAATATAGGTTCATATAAATTAAGAGTAGTAGTTATTCAAGGTATGAAGAATGTAGAAGAAGTACTTAAGGATTTAGATAATTATGATTTTATTGAAGTCATGAATTGTAACGAAGGCTGTGTAGGAGGCGGTGGCCAAGTACTTAATGCTATTAATAAAATGGCAGAAATAAATATTAAAAGAGCCTCGTCTTTAGAAGAAGATGATAAAAATAATAAGATAAGATTTTGTTACAAGAATCCTGATGTAATAAATATTTATAAAAGCTATCTTGATTACCCTAATAGTCCTAAAGCAATTAAGCTTATTCATACTAATTTCAAAGATAGAAGTAGTATATTAAGAGAGAAATCTCTTTAATATAAATAAAAATATAGAAGGAAGGTATTAAATATGGAATTAAAAGGTTCAAAAACTGAACAAAACTTAATGACAGCTTTTGCTGGAGAAAGTCAAGCTCGTAATAAATATACATATTACGCTAGTAAAGCTAGAAAAGATGGTTATGAACAAATAGCAGCTATTTTTGAAGAAACTGCT
>CAMMBX010000062.1 GCA_946494345.1 uncultured Mycoplasmatota bacterium
TTTTATAAAAAATAGTGAGAATTTTATCTATCCCCACTAAATATTATAGAACCGATATTTAAGTAAGATAACTAAGCAAAGTTAGTTATCTTTTTTTTGATAAAATTGATAAATTAATTAGATAATCATTAAAAACAATTAAATAAATGGTAAAATATAGATGTATGTCGATATTTTACGGATTAATAAAGGAGGTAATAATTTAATGTCCGTAAGACAACTTAAAGAAAATAAACGAACAAGAGATGGAAGATCTTGGGTATTTATACAATATAGTAAAGGATTAGATGGTAAAAGGCATCAATATCAATCGCAAGCCTATTTTACCAAAGAAGAAGCAACAAAAGCAGAACTAGAATATTTAGACAAATATAAAGATGTTGAAGTTAATCCCCATATGACTTTTAAAGAAGCATATACACTTTATTATGAATATCAAAAAGATAAGATAAAAGACTCTACTCTAAAAACATATAGAGATAGAATTAAATATATGGGTTTATTAGATAATATAGAATTAGTAAATTTGAACTGGGAACACTATCAAAAATGGAGATCTCAAATGAATAAAACTAATTTATGTGATAAATATAAAACTGATATACAGAAATTTATTAAACAAGTATTAAACTTTGCTGAAAAACAATGGGATTTTAATTTAAGAAAATTTTATAATAAATTAGAACCATTTAAAACCCCTGGGGCTATAAAAAAAGAAATGGATTTTTATGAACCACAAGAATTTTTTCAATATATATCAGTAATAAATGATTTGCGTGATAAATGTTTATTTGAAACATTATATTACTGTGGACTTAGAAGAAGTGAAGCTAGAGGTTTACAATGGAGACATATTGATTTTAAGAATCATACTTTAACGATAGCTCAACAAGTTTTAAATTTAGCTGGAAATAATGCTAGTAGTTCATGGTACATAGCAAGTCCTAAAACAGAATCTTCTAATAGAACTATTCCCGTTCCTGAAGTTCTATTAAAAGACTTAGCTGAATTAAAAAAATCAATTGAACGTTTTTCAAAGTTTAAACAAACTTGGTTTGTATTTGGAGATGATGTTCCTATAACCTATCATCAAATTTACAGTAGAAATAATAATTATTGTAAAAAAGCTGGACTTAGACATATTAGAATACACGATTTTAGACATTCTTGTGCTAGTGCTTTAATATCAGCTGCTGCACCTATTACCGCTGTATCTAATTATTTAGGCCACTCAGAAACAACTGAAACATTAGAAACATATACCCATTTAGTCAAAAAAGATTATGCAAATGTTCCTAAATTTTTTGACTCATTAGAAAAAGACTTTAACGAAAAGTCTTCTAATTAAACCTATATAAACTATAACAAACCATCAAGTTGATGGGTAGAATGATGGGTAGCGTACTATCAAAATATGAAAAACTCCCTGTAATTACACAAAAAAATGAGAGCTTTCGCTCTCTTCAGGGGGTTCGGTTGAATATAAATCCACACTTAGATAGTGGACTATATCACCATGATAAGCAAATATACTTACCATGTACCATAATCATATCTAAAAATTTCCAACTTGTCAATTTCATTTTAAAAATTTATTTAAAAACTTTACAACTAACTGTGTATAATTGTTCCAATAAGTCTCAACTTATTTGCATCAGTTTCTTTATCTAGTAAGTATTCTAGCGAATCTTCCCTTGCTTGTAACAATATTTTATAATCTGCTTTTAAATCTGCTATTTTAAAGGTCATATCACCGCTTTGTTTAGTTCCAAATAAATCTCCATGTCCTCTAAGTTTAAAATCTTCTTCACTAATTTCAAAACCATCATTAGTATTTTCCATAATCTCAAGTCTTTTCGTATCATTATCACTGATTAAGATACAACTAGACTGTAATTCACTTCTTCCAACTCTTCCCCTTAACTGATGAAGTGTAGATAAGCCAAATCTTTCAGCATTAAATATTACCATCATTGTCGCATTAGGAACATCTACTCCAACTTCAATAACCGTTGTACTAATTAGTATCTGGACTTTATTTTGTAAAAACTCATTCATAATTAACTCTTTAGCAGCACTAGCCATCTTACCATGAACTAAATCTATTTTATATTTACTACCAAAAGCAAGAGTCATCTTTTCTTTTAAGTCATTTACATTAGTTAAAGAACTATTTTGATTATTTTCACTCTCTTCAATTAAAGGAGCGATAACATATATTTGATGACCTTGTTTTAACTCTTCATACATCATTTCTAAAACATCTTTAATCTCTTTATTAGTTCTAACTACTGTCTTAATCTTCTTTCTACCCTTAGGCCTTGTCTTAATAGTAGAAACATCCATATCTCCATAAATAGTTAAAGCATAAGTTCTAGGAATTGGAGTTGCACTCATATAAAGAGTATCAGGCTTTTGTCCCTTATTCTGTAAATTAGCCCTTTGATTAACTCCAAAACGATGTTGTTCATCTGTTATTACAAGTCCTAAATTATGATAAGTAACATCATCTTGAATTAAAGCATGAGTTCCAACAATTATATCTACATCACCGTTCTTTAACTCTTCATAAATCAAATCTTTTTCTTTTTTAGGAGTTGAACCTGTAAGTAAAGCCATATTTAAATTATAATCTTTAAAGATATCTTTTAAATTACTAAAGTGTTGTGTTGCAAGTATCTCAGTAGGAGCCATTAAAGCACTTTGATAACCACTTAAATAGTTGGCATACATCGCTATAAAAGAAACAATAGTCTTACCACTACCAACATCACCTTGTAATAATCTATTCATTCTATTAGGACTTTCTAAATCTTTAATAATTGTGTTGACAGCAGTTACTTGATCTTTAGTAAGTTCATATGGAAGATGGGCAATAAATTCATCTACTTTAGATTCATCTATACTTCTTGCAATACCACTATTTGCCTTTTTATTCTCTTCTTTTAAGTAATTAATCTTAAACATAAACTCAAATAACTCTTCATACTTAAGTCTTATCATCGCTTCTTTTAACTTCTCTTTACTAGGTGGATTATGTACTATATTTAAAGCAAGTCTCTTATTAGAAAAATTATACTTTTCTTGATACTTTAACGGAATACTATCATGTATCTCTTTACTTTGACTAAGCAAAGCCATATTAATATATAAAGCCATATTTTTATTAGTTAAGCCACTAGTTAAATGATAAACTGGCTCTATCTTTACTTTATTAGAAAGTGACTCCATCTTAATTTCTGAAGCTGTTATAACATTTTTAGGTTTATCAAACTTACCTATTACAGTAACAGTAGTACCAACAGTAAGTTGACTTTTTAAGAAAGCTCTATTAAATATTGATACTCCCACAACTCCACTAGCAGTTACTAATCTAAAGTTCATCTTATTAAGTCCTGCTTTAAATCTAACTAATATGGGACTACTTTCTATTTTTCCATCTATAATTATATGATCTCCATCATTTGTTTCAGCTAAATTTCCTCTAACTAAAAATTCATATCTAAAAGGATAATGCGTAACTAAATCATCTACTGTATTTATCCCTATCTTAGAAAGAAGTGTTAAAGCTCTAGGTCCTACACCTTTTATATCTTTTAATGCCATACACACCACCTCTTTTTCTGTCTCATATTATAGCATATTTTTTAGAATTTTAAAAGAAAATAAAACATAAAATTTTAATAAAGGGAGGATGCTATGAAAGTAATTGCAAATGGTGGTGCTTCTACTAAAAATGTTGCTAGTAATACGTTAGATGCTATTTATTTAGGACTTAACGCTCCATATATTGATGGCTTTAAATTTAAACTTTATTTGACTAAGGACAAAGAAATTATTACTTTAAGTGATGAAATCGTAAATCTTTTTACAAAAGGGATAAATGAAATAGATGATTATACTTTAAAGGACTTTTTATTTTTCAATGTTGGAAGTAGTGTTCAAAAACAACAGATAGTTACATTAAGACAAATTCTTTATGTTTTTCAAAATAAAGGCAAATATTTAATACTTGAACTTGCAGACCAAAAAGATAACAATGCTCTATTTACTGATTTAGTTTTAAATATGGTAAGAAGTTATTCTAATAGTATTAATATTTATCTAGAAAGTGAAAATAAAGAAATAGTAGAATATCTAAAATCAACTGATAATTCTTATCCTATAGGAATTAGAATAACAGAAAATAGTAAAGATAACTGGTATGTTGATGTCGACTTTTATGATATTAACACTACTCTTTTAGACGACTTTAATATAAGAGATAAAGTTAAGGAAAATAAACTTATCATGATAGATGAAGTTAATAGAATGGAAGTTTTTGATCTAATTTATAACGAGTATAAAGATATCTTTAATTATATTTATATTATAACTAGCCAAATTGCTAATATTAATGATAATGAACAAATACAAAACAGAAGTTAAATATTATCTTCTGTTTTTATTAGCAATTTTTCTTATTTTCACTTTAGACCTAGTTTCATTTAACTTTTCTTTAACCTCATTAGATTTATTTTTAACTTTTTCTACAATTTTTATATATTTAGAAGCTTTATCATAAAAGCCTTTCTCTGTAAAATATACTACCATATCTAACATAAGGTTAATATTATCTTCTTTAGTTAAATCAAGCCCTAAAAAATACTTATCTATATCACTTAATTTTGTCATTGAGTCAGAATCTGCTATAGCTTTAGCATTTTCTAATTCTTGTTGATAAGGATTCTCCCTTTTATTAAACACATCATCAAAATTACCACTATATATAAGTGCATATTTAGTAAATATACTTAAATAATCACTTTCAAAGAAAGTCTCTGCAAATTCTTTTTGATTCTTTCTATTACTATATTGCATTTTCTTTAAAGTATTATACTTTTTTAGATATGATGAACTAAATTGTTTAAAAAACTTATTCTTATAATTTTCATCAAACTGTTCTACCCTTTCTAGTATTTCAATTGCTCTTTCTCTCATAAAATTAAATATATAAATATTAGCTAATAAAGAAAGTTGGCTTGGAGAAAATGTATTTCTACTATAATATGTAAAATCATTCATAAATTTAAGTGCTTTTTTACGGTTATTGTTAGATTTCATACTAATATAACATAATATAGCCAATTTATAATAGTCATGTTTATTATAAGGATTAATTTCCACGGCTTTTTCATATTCATTAATAGCACTACTATAATTAGAAATATTCATCAAATAGTCAGCCTTATATCTATGATAATAATAAATTTTATCAGAAGAAGGAAGTGTTCTGAACTCATCTAATAATTTTTTAACCGTTTCTTTATCATTTTTTAATCTACCATTAACAAAATTGCTCCTTATTTCTTGTATAAAAAAACTAACAGCCTCTCTTTCTTCATCCTCAAATTCTAAAGAATCTATTTTATTAGTTAATATAAATAAGTCATGGAAACAATCATCATCAATATTATATTCTCTACAATAATAGTTATATTTAAGCAATATATCTCTTGCTTTATAATATTCACTAGCTCCCATTGCATTTTTATATTCACCATATAAGTTATCTAAAAGCAAATCTATATCAACAGCACTTTCTACTTCTTCCGGTATTTCTATATCTTCTACCTCTTCTTCGTCTTCTTTATTTTCTTCTGGTAATTCTAAAGATATATTATCTTCAATACTATCAACATCTTTATTTAACTCTACTACTGTCTTTTCTAAAATTGCATCATTATGCTGCAAATTATAACCTTTATTAATAATATTTTCTATTCTAGCTAAAGATACTAATATCAATTTAATAATATCATCATTATATTTATCTTTATCAGAAAGTTCATCATATATTCTAGCAACTGCATCACTATCATGATTATTAAAACTTACTATCAAATTTTCAAAAGAGCTATTTTCTTTATTACTTTTACTTGTATATACACCTCTACCATTTTTTTCAATAACTCCTTCTAAAACCATTTTTTTAATCTCATAATCACTAAAACCTTCTGCCATTAAATCTTTCCTTGTTATAGTTCCTAATTTTAATAATTTATCTAAATCTTTCATATGTTTTCTCCTTTGACCTCTAGTATAAACCTATGAAATAAAATAGTAAACTTTTTTTCAAAAAAGTGTTGACAAAATAACAACAAATGATTATTATAAAAAGCACCAATTCGGAATTAGGCGAATTGGTCGCTAGTATCACACTAGCCAACCCCTTTTTATTCTTTTTTAAGAGACTGCCCTTCAGGGGGTGCAGTCTCTATTTTTTTAAGTCATGACAATAGTCAATACAAAATTTTAATTCCTTCATATTTTAATAGTGAAAGGAGTTAAAATAAATATGAATCAAGAAAATTATGATAGACTTCGTGACAAATGTAAAGACTGCAAAGATAGTTGTCTTTGTGAAGTTGTTAGATGTCTAGTTAATGACTGCACTGGTCCTACGGGTCCATGTGGTTGTACAGGACCTACTGGTCCAAAGGGTGCAACTGGTCCAACAGGGGCTACTGGTATGCAAGGTCCTACTGGTCCAACAGGAGCTACTGGTGCTACTGGTGCTACTGGTATGCAAGGTCCTACGGGTCCAACAGGGGCTACTGGTGCTACAGGAGCAACAGGTCCATCAGGAGGAACATTCAATGCCGCTGCTATGGTTCATGATGAATCCAATGCTATAGTACCAGTTAATGAAGCAGTTAAACCTACTATAACTAACCTTTCTAACGGTATTACTTATGACCCTACAACTGGTGAATTTATGGTACCACAAACTGGACAATATCTAATCAGCTGGTGGTTCAATGTTAGAAGTAAAAACACTAACACAGAATGTGAACCAGTCGCTTTAGGTATCGAACTACATCAAACGACACCTGGATTTAACCTTATCGCTCATTCATCTACTCACAATAGACTTTCTTGTTGTGATACAGGAACAATTAGTGGTAATGCTCTATTCGCTGCTAATGCTAATGATAAATTTAGATTTGTCAACACTTCTGATACTGACTTCCAATTAGTACCAAATGATCGTTACTCTGCATCATTCTCCATCACAAGAATTAATTAACAAAAAGGGGCTGTCGGGAAATTAAGTAATTGATTTCTTTACAGCCTTTTTTTATAA
>CAMMBX010000063.1 GCA_946494345.1 uncultured Mycoplasmatota bacterium
TCTAAAATAAGAGTGTAAAGGGATTGGTGATTTAGATGTATCAGAATAAAATTACATTAACACCACAAGAAATTTTGGAGAAAGATTTTAAGATTGATACAAGAGGTTATCGTCTTAAGGAAGTTGATCAATTTCTTGATGTTATAATCAGTGATTATGAACAATTTTTTGCAATTATTGATAGTCTTGAGAAAGAAAAAGCAGATCTTTTACGTGAAATAATGACATTAAAACAGAAATTAAGAAATGCTGAGATGAATGCAGAGATTGTTAAGAAGAATACTGATACAACTGAGGTTAGTAATCTAGATATTCTAAGAAGACTTAGTCAACTTGAAAAAGAAGTATATGGTAAAGATAATGATTAGTATTTTAGACAAGTGCTGGGATTAATTCCTAGAGGAAAGTCCATGCTCACACAATTCTGAGATGATTGTAGTGTTCGTGCTTAAGGAAAAAATAACTTAAGGTAGTGGTAAAACACTAACGGCTTAGTTTTTACCTAAGGAGTTTCTATGGTAAATACTTGTAAAGTGCCACAGTGACGAATGACTGGGAAACTGGTCAGTGAAACGCGGTAAACCCCACGAGTGAGAAACCCAAATTATGGTAGGGGAGCTTTAAAAGGAGAAATGAATTCTTTTAAGGACTAGTAATAGTAGATAGATACTTGTCACCTAGAAATAGGTACAGAACATGGCTTATTAAATATTAATTATTATTGTTAATATGTTAAAGCAGAGGGGAGACATAAAGTCTATGAAAGAATTAGGATATTATCTAGAGGATACGAGACGAAGTAATGGTGTTAGTTTGGAAGAAGCAGCAGCTGATTTGAATGTTGATGTTTCATATCTTGAAAATATAGAAAGTGCTAATGTTAGGGCGTTTAAAGATGTTTACTATATGAGAGAGTTAGTTAAGGAATATGCTAAATATTTAGGGCTTTCTGAAGAAAAAATACAGGATGAATTTAATGATTTTTTGTTTGAACATACCTCAAAAATTTCTCTTGATGATATTATGGAAGCGAAAAAGAAAAAAGAAGAGGAAGAAAAAGAAGATAAAACAAAAAAAATTCAGTCCCCTTATACAAAAGAATTGAAAAGAAAAATAAGAAAGTTACCATTTGTAATTACAGGTATTATTTTTTTATTTGCAATTATTATTAGTATAGTTGTTATTAAGACTATAAATAGAGAACCTGCTATTACTAGTGAATTGAAAGGAATAGAAGTTTATGAACACACCTACTAAGTTGACTATTGTGAGAATTATTTTAACTATTGTAATGATTATAATTTTGATTTTTCCATTTTATCTTGTAGGCTTTAGTTTTCCACAGTTTGAAGTCGGTGGTATATATATAAAACTTGAGTATATAATCGCTGGTGTTATATTTTTAATTGCTAGTTTTACTGACTTTTTAGATGGCTATTTAGCTAGGAAAAATAATCAAGTTACGGATTTAGGAAAGATGTTAGATGCTATTGCTGATAAAACATTAGTAAATAGTGCTTTGATTATATTAGCTTATAAGGGATTTATTCCTGTAGTAATTCCTGTTGTTATTATATTTAGAGATACAATAGTTGATGCTATTAAAATGGAGGCTTCTCATAAAGGTAAAGTAGTTGCTGCAATTAAGTCTGGTAAGATTAAAACAGCATCAATGATGATTGGAGTTGCTTTAATATTCTTTTATAATTTGCCATTTGAATTTTGGAATATTAGGGTTGCTGATTTCTTAATTTATTTTGCAACAATTATGTCTATAGTTTCTATGATAGAGTATTTTAATCTTAATAAGAAACTTATTCTAGGACCAAAAGAGGATTAATTTTGGTCTTTTTTCTTTTTAGTTTTTTAAATTTATATTTATGAATTTTGAAAATTGGAAGATAAAAATAAGTGAATAACGATTTTCTGCAAACTTTTGTTCGAAAAATGCTTGACATTTTATTTTTCTCCTTATACAATGGTATTGTGATGAATTTATACAAGGAGGAAATTATGAGTAAGATGACAAGTAAGGTTAGTAAGGATAAAAATTTGGAAGCTGTTTTAGCTGATATAGAGAAACAATTTGGTAAGGGTGCTGTTATGAGACTTGGAGATAATCCTCATATGAAAATGGATGTTGTATCAAGTGGATGTTTAAGTCTTGATATTGCTCTTGGTATTGGAGGATATCCTAAAGGACGTATTATTGAAATATACGGACCTGAATCTAGTGGTAAAACTACTTTTGCTCTACAAGCGATTGCAGAAGTACAAAAAGAGGGAGGAAGAGCAGCTTTTATAGATGCTGAGCATGCACTAGATCCTGTTTATGCGAAAAGACTTGGTGTTAATACTAATGAACTTATATTATCTCAACCTGATACTGGTGAACAAGCACTTGAAATATGTGAAGCTTTAGTTAGGAGTGAAGCAGTTAGTATTGTTGTTATCGATTCTGTCGCAGCATTAGTACCACAAGCAGAAATTGATGGAGAGATGGGGGACTCTCATGTTGGGTTACAAGCTAGACTTATGTCACAGGCCTTAAGAAAGTTAAGTGGTACTATTAATAAAACTAATACTATTGCTATTTTCATTAACCAGTTAAGAGAGAAAGTTGGAGTTATGTTTGGTAATCCTGAAACTACTCCTGGTGGTAGAGCTTTAAAGTTTTATTCTACTATTAGACTTGATATTAGACGTAATGAACAGTTAAAAATTGGGGATAAAGTTATGGGTAATAAAACTACTGTTAAAGTTGTTAAAAATAAAGTAGCACCTCCATTTAAAACTGCAGTTGTTGATATTATGTATGGAGAAGGAATATCAAAAGAAGGAGAGCTTATTGATTTAGGAAGTGAAGCAGGAATACTTGAAAAGACGGGTTCTTGGTATTCTTACAATGGAGAAAAACTTGGCCAAGGTAAAGAAAATGTTAAATTATTACTTAAAGATAAGCCAGAACTTAGAGATGAAATAGAAGAAAAAGTTAGAGATTTTTATGGTATTAATTTAAATAAAAAAGATGAATAAAAAGAAGTTGTAAGGACTTCTTTTAAAGTGTTATTTTTTCTTGTTCATTTATAGTTAATGTCAATAAGTCTCCAGGTGTGCAATCTAATAATATACATATTTCTTCTATATATTTGAAACTAATGGAAGTAGTTTCACCTCTAATAATTCTATTTAGATTTCTTGAAGTTATGTTCATCTTTTGGCATAACCAGTATTTACTTCTCTTATTTTGTTTTAATAATTCTTCTATATTTACCTTAATCATTTTGTCAATCTCCCATTAATAAAATTTTATAAAAAAAGATAAATATAAATAAGATACTTGTATTACCCTTATGATATCATACCTTGACAAGTTAAGATTTAATATTTACAATATACTTAGATTATAGTTTAGATTTATTTAAAGTATATATCTAATGGAGGTATAATATGGAACAAGTTTTATTCTCCATTTTACTTATAATTTTTGGATTAGTCTGTGGTTTTGGATTAACTTTTTTAGTTACCTTTTTAAGAGAAGGTACACTTTCTAAAAAGATAGATAAAATGATTGAAGAAGCAAATCATAATGCTGATAAGATAAAACGTGATGCTGTTATGGAAGCTAAAGAGAAAGCTTATCAGTTAAAGCTTGAAGCGGATAAAGATATTAAAGAAAAAAAATCAGAACTTAAAGATAGTGAAAATAAACTCTTACAGAGGGAGTCTAGTTTAGACAAGCGTGATGAGTTATGTCAAAGGCGAGAAGCAACTTTGGATGAGAGAGAAGAAAAGATAATTCAAAGACAAAAAGAAATTCAAGATGAACAAGCAAAAGTGGAGGAAATAAAGAAAAAACAAATTTCTTTACTTGAAGAAATTTCTTCTTATAGTAAAGAAAAGGCTCATGACTTAATTATGAAAAATGTTAAAGAGTCTATGAGTAGAGAGATTGCTGTTTATATTAGTGAACAAGAAAATGAAGCTAAGTTAACTGTTGATAAGAAAGCACAAGAAATAATTGTAGCTTCTATGCAAAGGTATTCTGCTGATATTGCAAGTGATCAAACTGTTACAGTTGTTAGTTTACCTAATGATGATATGAAAGGTAGATTAATAGGCAGAGAAGGAAGAAATATTAGAACAATTGAAGCAGTTACTGGAGTTGATCTTATAATTGATGATACTCCTGAAGCTGTGGTTTTATCTAGCTTTGATCCTTTAAGGAGAGAGATGGCTAGATTAACACTTGAAACATTGATTAAAGATGGAAGAATTCATCCTACAAGAATTGAAGAAGTCTATGATAAAGTATGTAAAGAGACAAAAGAAAAAATAATAGAATATGGTAATAATGCATTATTCGAACTTGGTATTACTAAGATGGCTCCTGAATTAATTGAAATAATAGGAAGACTTCATTTTAGAACAAGTTATGGTCAAAATGCTTTACAACATTCTATTGAAGTTGCTAATCTTACAGCTTTATTGGCAGGAGAGATTGGTGAAGATATTACTCTTGCAAAAAGAGCAGGTTTATTGCATGATATTGGTAAAGCTGTCGATCATGAAATTGAAGGCAGTCACGTTAGTATTGGAGTAGAGCTTGCTAAAAAATATGGAGAGAATGATGTTGTAATTAATGCTATAGCGTCTCACCATGGAGATACGGAAGCGACTTCGGTTATATCTTCTTTAGTTGCAGTTGCTGATGCATTATCGGCTTCTCGCCCGGGAGCTCGTAATGACTCTTTGGAAAATTATGTTAAGAGATTAACTCAGCTTGAAAGTGTTGCTAATGATATATCTGGGGTTTCTAAAGCTTATGCAATGCAAGCAGGTAGAGAACTTAGAGTTATAGTGGAACCTGATGAAATTGATGATTTAGAAGCACATAGAGTAGCTCGTGATATTAAAGAAAAGATCGAATCAACATTAAACTATCCTGGTACTATTAAGATTACAGTAGTTAGAGAAACTAGAGCTGTTGAAGAAGCAAAATAAAAGAATTCATTTCTGAATTCTTTTATTTTTGGTTAATTGATAAATCTCAAAGCCATTTTCGTCATGTTCTTCATAAGTAAATCCTGCGTTAGAAGCAGTTTTTTTACTATCGATATTATCAGGATCAATCATTAATTCTATTTTTTTGACTTTATTTATTTTATCTTCAAATATTTTATTACTTGTTCCAATTAGAGTGTTACACATATAACCTTTTCCTCTTTGTTCTTTTATTAAAGCATAATCTAAAAAAACAGTTTGATTTTCAGTAAATATATCGGATACTTCTAAGTAACCAATTGGATTTTTGTGATCATAATAAATTCCATAAGGAATCCCATATGGGCCTTTCTTATTAAGATAGTATGGCTGGATAAGAATGTTTTTTATAGAATATAAGAAACCTTCACTTCCAAATACTTTTTGATCATTATCAAGGGTTTCGGCTAGCCATATATCCTTATTATTATGTTTGTCTAATTTTTTTAAACTTAAGTTTTGATTTACATCAATAAAATTCATTTGTCCTCACTTTTATTTTTTTATATCTAAAATTATAGGTAAAATGATAGGCCTTCTACCAGTTAAATTTAATATAAATGGAATTAAGTCTAAACTTAATTGATTTTTAATATCTGTAAATGAAGCTTTTTTATCTTTTAACTTTTCATTAATAATATTAGTTGCTTCTTTTTCAATTTTTTTAAGCAGTTCTTCATTTTCATTTACTAAGACAAATCCTCTTGTTGTGATGTTTGGCTTTGTTAAAAGTGTTCTTTCTTTTCCATCAATATTAGCGATGACAACTAAGATACCGTCATTAGCCATTATTTTTCTATCTCTTATAACAGCACTACCAACTTCACCAATTCTATTACCATCTACATATATATCATTGTTAGGATAACTTTCTCCCTTAGTTATTATATGATTTTTTAGGATTAAACTATCACCATTTTTTAGGATAAAAGTATTTTCTTTTGGTATACCACAATCTATTCCAAGATTAGCATGTTGTTTTAACATTCTATAATCTCCATGAAATGGCATTAAGTATTTTGGTTTTAATAATCTAATCATTAGTTTTAATTCTTCCTGGTTAGCATGACCTGATGTATGTAGATTATTCATAGTCATGTTAGTAAACACTTTAACTCCTTTTAAATATAGTTTATTAATAGTTTTATGAATACTTAAAGCATTACCAGGAATGGCACTTGATGAAAATATAACTATATCATCAGGCCTTAATTTTATTTGCTTATGAGTGCCATCTGCTATTCTTGATAGGGCTGCTAATGGTTCTCCTTGAGAACCAGTACATAGTATTGTTACTTCTCCAGGTTTTAGGGTATTGGCAACTTCAGGGGATACTAATAATTCTTTATGGTCAATATATCCACCTTTAATAGAAATATCTATATTATTTTCCATACTTCGACCAAAGATACATATTTTTCTACCATGTTGGTAGCAAGATTCAAATATATGCTTTAATCTATAAATATTAGAAGCGAAAGTTGCAATTATAATACGATTATATTTATACTTATCAAAAATATCAATAATAGCATCATCAACACGTGACTCACTAATAGACATTCCTTCATTTAAGGCATTAGTACTATCACTTATTAATAAATCTACTCCTTCTTCACCAAGTTTAGCCATTTTATAAAGGTCAGCCATTGGTCCAATAGGGGTTAAATCAAATTTAAAGTCTCCTGTTGTAACAATTCTACCATTAGGTGTTTTAATAGCTATACCATGAGAATCAGGAATAGAGTGAGTAGTTCTAATAAACTCAACTTCCATATACTTAAATTTTAATTTTGTATTTTCATCATAAACAAATAAGTTATCATATCTAATATTTCTGTCTTCTAATTTTAATTTAATTAATTCTTTAGCTT
>CAMMBX010000064.1 GCA_946494345.1 uncultured Mycoplasmatota bacterium
CAAAGATAAGAAAGAAGGTATTTTATATGGCAATGTACGATTTACAAAAAGTTAACCGGGGGGGGGGTCATTTAACCCTAATTTAAGTAATAAAGTTACTTTCTTTCATTATGAAATAGGAACAGGATAGGAGTATTCTGTTCTTTTTAATGCGTAAAAAATGAAAGGAAGAGGTAAGAGATGAAAAAGAAAGAAAATATTGCTATTATAGTATTGTTGTTAGTAATGGTATTAGCGATAATAGGAGTAAGCTATGCGGCTTTTAACTATTCTAGAGAGGGAACTACTCCAAATACAATAACAACAGGAGTAATAAGTATGACTTATACAGAGACTGATAATGTCTTAAATATAACAGGAGCATTACCAACAACTGATAAAACAGGAAAGACAAGAACAATAGAAGGAGAGTATTTTGATTTTACAGTTTCAAGTACCATAACAGGTAATGCTAATATAAATTATGAGATAAGTGCCAAAAAGGAAGATGGCAATACTATAGATGGCTCTAATATAAAACTATATTTAACAAGATTAACAGATGATGGCGAAGAAGAATTAATGACTCCTGAAACTTATAATGAAGATAAATCATCAAACACATATACAGGAAGACCAGCAGGAGAAATGAGTTTATATACAAGTAGTATGAGTGCAAGTGAAAGTAATACTTATAGACTTAGAATGTGGGTTGATGAAGATTATAATCCTCAAGGAGATGGAGGCAATCTAACATTTAGCGTTAGAATAAATGTCTATGGAAAAGATGGAGTAAGTATAGAACCAAATGCTCCAGAGTTAGATGATAATATGATTGCCGTACGTTATAATGGTAGTGATTGGGTCAAAGCTGATAGTAGTACTAACAATTGGTATAACTATGATAAACAAGAATGGGCTAATGCTGTAACAGTTTCATCATCAACAAGAGATAGTTATTTAAGTGCACCAGTAGGTTCAACAATATCAATGGATGATATAGAAACAATGTGGGTATGGATACCAAGATATAGTTATAGTATAGGTAGTCAAAGAGGTACAAACTACTATGGAAAACAAGGAGATTATTTAGATACAACACCAACTCTAGCTTTACCAGGAGAAATAGATGTTAAGTTTGTAAGTACAAATACAAAAGATAGAGGAACAGCAAGATATATAGTAAATGATGGAATACAATCTAATAGTTGGTATACTCCTGATGCTTTTACTTTTGGTGATGAAGAGTTAAGTGGTATATGGGTAGGAAAGTTTGAGACTTCAAGTAGTAATTCTTCTTTAGAAAATGGAGGAGGCAATACAACAGAGTTAGACCCAATGATAAAACCAAATGTCACTAGCTGGCGATATATCGATGTAAGTAATGCCTTTAATGTAGCCTTAAAAATGAATGATGCTGGCAATATATATGGATTTAGTTCTAATGTAGATACTCATATTATAAAGAATAGCGAATGGGGAGCAGTTGCATATTTATCTCAAAGCAAATATGGAAAGTTAGGAAATGAACAATATAGTGGTGCTAACAAAGAGGTATATCAAAATAAATCTGATCAGTTTATAACAGGTTGTAGTTATGGTAGCCCTCCACCTACTATTAATTCTCCTTCTGATTATGGATGTCATTACACATATGATGTCAATATAAATGGAACAGGAGCCTCAACTACAGGAACAATCTATGGAATCTATGATATGAATGGTGGTAGTTGGGAATATGTAATGGGAAATTATAATGATACTGTTGAAAGTAGTGGATTTATTTCAATGCCGGATGCTAAATATTATAATAAATATACCAGCACTGATGGAAATACAGCATGTAATGGAATTGCCTGTATCAGTCATGGCCTATCAGAAACTTCAAGTTGGTATAGTGATTCTCATACTATGGCGACTCAAGAATATTCTTGGTTATTACGTGGTAGTGGGTATAATGCTAGTTCTTTTGGAGGTATATTTCATTTTACTGGTGTTTCAGGTGGATATAATATTTATGATACATTTCGACTTGTAATAAGTTCTAGTATATAAATATAGTTTTTAGATTTTAATATTTTAACGTCAATAACCTTGACGTTTTTTCTTTATTTTTTATATAATCTTCTTAGAAAGAAGGTTTTATGATGTTAATAATTGGATCCCATGTAGGATATAAAAAAGATACTGGTTTAGTTGGAAGTGTTATGGAAGCTTTAAGTTATAAAGCTAATACTTTTATGTTTTATACAGGAGCTCCTCAAAATACTATTAGAAGTAATATAGATTTAGAAAATGTTAGTAAAGCTGGTGCTTTAATGATGGAAAATGGTATTGATAAAAATAAGGTAATTGTTCATGCCCCATATATTATTAATCTTGCTAATGGGGATCCTAGTAAATTTAATTTTTCTTGTAATTTTTTAAGTGAAGAGTTAAAACGAGTTAATACTTTCGGAATGAAATATTTGGTTTTACATCCTGGTAGTCATGTGGGTTTAGGAGTAGAAGAAGGTATTTCTAATATTGTTAAAGCCTTAAATATAGTTTTATCTAAAGATGATAGCGATGTTATGATTTTACTTGAAACAATGGCTGGTAAAGGTAGTGAAGTTGGTAGAAGTTTTGAAGAGATAAAAGCTATTATAGATGGAGTTTCTAAGAAAGATAGAATTGGTGTTTGTCTTGATACATGTCATTTGAATGATGCAGGATATGACTTAAATAATTTTGATGAAGTTTTAAACTCTTTTGATAAAATTATTGGTATTAATAAAATAAAATGTGTACATGTTAATGATAGTAAAAATATAATAGCTTCTCATAAAGATAGACATGAAAATATTGGTAAAGGTACAATAGGGTTAGATACTTTGATTAAAGTCATTGATAATCCTAAATTAAAAGATGTTCCTAAAATATTAGAAACACCTTATATAGATGGAATTGCTCCATATAAAGAAGAAATAGCTTTAATTAGAAAAGAAGTTAATAAGCAGTAACTGTACAAGTATTATTTGGAATATCGTTTTTACTATAAACTATTTCATTTGTAGTTGTATCTATACATGTTAAATTAACAGTGTAGCTTTCTTTATTTCTTTCTTTCGTATATCTAATCTTGGCATTAGTACAATTTATAGTATCATCAGTATAGGGCTTTATTAAATCATCATTAAGTAAGTTTTGATAAGTAATATCAACACATCCTGTAAAGTTAAGAGTTCCAAGAGAACTTATATCTTCTCCTTCTTTACTTACAAATATCTTAGCTGCTTCTATTAAAGAATCAGCGTAATACTCATAAGATTTATCTTGATTGTTATTAACTAAAGCAGTAATAGATGGCATTACCATAATTAATATTAATGCCATGATAACTATAGTTGCAATTAATTCAATTAAAGTAAATCCTTTTTTATTCATATGATCACCTTATGATAAATTATATCACAATTTAATCTCTTAAAGATAAGTATTCTTTAAATTCATAATAATAGTTGACACTCCATGATATATTTCATCTCTAATATTACCTTTTAAATTAAGTAAAATACTATTATCTTTTAGTAAAATATTATAATTTTCCTTTAAAAAATTACAAATAATAATCGCTTCATCTTCTGTTGGATAAATGTTTTGACTTTCTAAGTAACCCATTACAAGATGGGGATTTAGCATTTTAATATTATTTTTTATTATTCTTTCGATCAATTTTATCACCTTTCATTAATTTATATGTAGTAAAATTAAAATTATGTGATAAACTAGTAAAGAAAGAAGGTGTAGTTATGAAAATTAAACAAAAAGTTAAACATAAAAGAATGAATAGACCTAGTAGAAGATATACTGTTAATGGTTCTACATATAAGAAGAGATTTTTCTTTTTAGGTAGTGTTTTACTTGTTTTATTTTTAGTAATAACTTTTCGCCTTTATCAAGTAATGTTAAGAGATGAAGCTAAGTACGAAGAAGAACTTGCTACTCTTGCTACGCAAACAGTAGAAGGACCAAGTTCACCAAGAGGAAGAATTCTTGATCGAAATGGTAAAGTAATAGTTGATAATAAAGCGGTTAAAACTGTTTATTATAATAAAGATAGTGATAGGGGAACAAAAGAAGAAATAAAACTTGCTTATAAGGTATCAGAACATTTAAGTTTAGATTATGATGAAGTGACTGATAGAAATAAAAGAGAGTTTTTTGTTGCTAAGAATGGAAATGATATGGATGATAGAATAACTGATGTGGAATGGGAGAAATATAATCAAAGAAAATTAGATAGTAATGATATTTATGAACTTAAAATAGAAAGAGTAACTGATGAAGAGTTAGCGGCTTTTACAGAAGAAGATATACGCGCTAGTTACTTATATTATTTAATGAATAAAGGTTACTCTTATGACGATAAAGTTATTAAAAATGAAGGTGTAACTGATGAAGAGTATGCTTATATAGCTGAAAATAATGAAGAATTACCAGGATTTAATACTAAACTTGATTGGGAGAGAGTTTATAATTATGGAGATACTTTTAGAACTATTTTAGGTAATATTGGAACTGTTCCTAGTGAAAAGAAAGATGAATATCTTGCTAAGGGTTATGCTTTAAATGATATAGTGGGAACTAGTTATTTAGAAGAAGAGTATGAAGAATATTTAAAGGGTACTAAAGCAATTTATAGGGCTATTAATTCTCATGAGTTAGAGCTTGTTAGTGAAGGTAAAAGAGGTAATGATATAGTACTTACTATTGATATAGATTTACAACAACAATTAGAAGCAATATTAAATGAAGAAGTAATTGCAACTAAAAAACAAGCGAATACTCAGTATTATGATAGAAGTTATGCTGTAATACAAGATCCTAATACAGGAGAGATACTTGCGATGGCTGGGCGGCAAGCAGTTAGTGATGGTAATGGGGGATATAAGACAGTGGATTGTACTACTGGTATTATGACTGATCCTATGGTTAGTGGTTCTGTTGTTAAGGGTGCTAGTATGTTAGTAGGATATAATACAGGAGCAATTACACCTGGAGAATATCAAGTAGATGAATGTATTAAAATAGCAGGAACACCACAGAAATGTTCTTGGAAAACTTTAGGTAGGATAAATGATATAGATGCTCTTGCTTTATCTAGTAATGTCTATCAGTTTAAAACGGCGATGAAAGTAGCAGGGGCAACTTATGCTTATAATCAACCATTAGTTATTAATGAAGAAGCTTTTGATATATATAGAAATACTTTTAAAGAGTTTGGTCTTGGGGTTGAAACGGAAATAGATTTACCAGTAGAGTCTTTAGGCTATACTAGTAATAATAAAGCGCCAGGATTACTATTAGACTTTGTTATGGGACAGTATGATACTTATACTGCTATACAGCTTTCTCAATATATTTCAACTATTGCTAACGGTGGTAGTAGATTACAACCTCATCTTTTAAAAGAAGTACATGCGGCTACTGATGATGATAGTTTAGGAGATGTTATATATACATTTGAGACTAATGTGTTAAATACAGTAAATACTAAGCCTGAATACTTGAATAGAGTTAAAGAAGGGTTATATGCTGTTACTCATAAAAGTTATGGTTTAGGACGTGAATATATAGATGATTCTCATGATCCTTCTGGTAAGACAGGTACTAGTCAAAGTGCTAAAGATACTGATGGAGATCATGTTAATGATACGGATACAGTATCAACTGCTTTTGTTGGTTATGCTCCATCTAGTAGTCCTAAGATGTCTATAACTGTAACAAGTCCTAACTCTACTTGGGAAAATCCTAATAATAGTTATTCTACATTAGTTACAAGAAGAATTAGTAGAAGAGCAAGTGATGCCTATTTTGCTTTATATCCATAGAATAATTTAGTACTGTTTATAATAAATTATAAAGAGGTGATACTTATTAAAAAGATATTGGAAGCGATAGGTGTAATCGCACTTGTTCTTTTTTCTTTTTATTATACAGAAAAGGCAATTGTTATATTAGAGTCTAATGATCCTATTATGAAAGAGATTAAGAATAAAGTTAATGAGAAAGAAGAGGCAGCGATAGATGCTAAAGTAGAAGATAATTATATTATACCTGGATATAATGGCCTTGCTGTAGATTTAGAGAAAAGCTTTACAAAAATGAAAGGTTATGGTAGTTATAATGATGCTCTTTTAGTTTTTGAGGAAGTAACACCATCTATTTCTATAGATGATTATTATGATAAATATATAAGTAGTGGTAATGGTATAAGTACTAATATTGCTTTAGTTTTTCCTATTGATAATAGTAGTTATATAGGAAATGTAATAGATATTTTAAAAGACACCAATACAGTAAGTACTTTTTTTATAGATGGAGAGTATATAGATGCTAATACATCGTTTGTAACTAATTTAGTAAGTAATGGTAATGAGATCGAACTACTTAGTTATAATAATGGTTATGATGAATTACTTTTTAAAGCATCTATTGATAAAATAAAAACTCTTACTAGTACTATTCCAAAGTACTGTTATGCTACTTATGATAATGAAGAAATACTAAATTTATGTAGTAAGTTATCAATGCATACTATTATACCTACTTTAAGACTTGAAAGTGATATTTATAGTAATCTTAAAGGAAATCTTAGGAGTGGTAGCATTATTAGTATAAAATTAACAGAATCTAATTTATCTTCTTTAAAGGTTTTAATAAATTATATTAAACAAAGAGGTTTTAATTTAGTTACACTTGATACTTTATTAAATGAAGCGAGAGATGAAAAATAGTTGTTAAACATTAGTTAAAATGATACCGATTTATAATGTGGATAACAAACAAAGG